>CAZNOE010000058.1:0-12821 GCA_964574525.1 uncultured Bifidobacteriaceae bacterium | reverse complement strand
GTTTTCAAATCCTGCGAGGTCGTTCCGCCGTTGGACGACGCGATGCACACGATGCCGCCCACGGAAAGCGCGGTGACGTAAAACGCCGGGCCAGTCCGGCCCGTGATGAGAAATATCAGGCAGGTAAACAGCAACGTGGCCACCGTCATGCCGGAGATGGGATTCGACGACGAGCCGATCTCACCCGTGAGCCGCGAGGAAACGGTGACGAACAAAAATCCGAAAACGACAATCAGAATCGCGCCGAGCAGATTCATGTGCAACGTCCGGGCCGCGAGAATTGCCGCGATCACAATCACGACGCCCGTCGCCACGAACTTCATCGAGAGGTCGCGCTCCGTTCTGAGCACAGCAGAATGAGCCACCGCCGCTTTGCGGAAATCAGCCAGCCCGGCGCGAATTCCGTGCAGGATCGTCGGCAACGACCGGCCGAGGCTGATGATTCCTCCCGCGGCCACCGCGCCCGCGCCGATGTAGAGAATAAACGCGCTGCGAACTTCGTTGGGCGACATCCCGGCAATCAGTTTGCGGGCCGGCGGCAGCGCGACACTCATGCCTTCGCCGAAGAATTTGATGAGCGGAATCAACAGGCAGTAACTCAGAACGCCACCGGCCATCATGATGGAGGAAATCCTCGGCCCGATGATGTAGCCCACGCCGAGGAGTTCCGGTGAAATCTCGCACGAGATCGAACCGCTCTTGAGCGGCGCGCCGAAAACTTTTTCCGGCGTGTCCTTCCAGAGCTTCAAGGCGGACATCATCGTTTTGTAAACCAGCCCGATGCCGAAGCCGCTGAAGATGGCCTTCGCGCTGGGGCTGGCGTGAGTTCCGCGTCGCGCTGCCGCCGCGGCTTCGGCTTGTGCGGCGTCGGAGGCCATGGCGCGTGACTCGGCGTTTGCACCGGCCTTGAGCACTTCCGCGCACGCCGTGCCCTCGGGATATTTCAGCTCTTTGTGTTGCGCAACGATGAGTGCGCGGCGCAGCGGAATCATCATCAGGATTCCCAGCAACCCGCCGAGCAAGGCCACGAGCATCACCCGGCCGATTTCGAGGTCGAAGCCGAGGATCATGATGGCCGGCATCGTGACGCCCAAGCCGAAGGCGATGGATTCGCCCGCCGAGCCGGCGGTTTGCACGATGTTGTTTTCGAGAATCGTGGCGTCGCGTCCGCCCATCTTCGACCACATCCGGAACAGCGCGAGCGAAATCACGGCCACGGGGATGGATGCGCTCACGGTGAGTCCGACCTTGAGCACGAGGTAGAGCGACGATGCGCCGAACACGACACCGAGCAGCGCCCCGAGGATGACGGCGCGCGGCGTGAATTCGCGCATCACGGCTTGCGGCGGGATGTAAGAGTGAATACCGGTTTCCGGATTGTCGCTCGTGGGTTTTGGGTTGGTCATAACGGAATTCTTTTTCCGAAACCGTGGCGACGCTAACTGAATCCGCGGCCAGAATCCAATCTGTTTTCAGCCGGCAAATTCGGCGTGCAAAAAGCTCGCTACTTCCTCAACCGCGCCAGAAAGCCTGGCTCCGTGCCCGCCAGGTCCGCCCGGCGTTGGCTGGCGAGCAATCCGCCATAGACACGAACGTCGCGAATCATCATTTCCAGACGTTTGCCGAATGCGTCGCCCACGATTCTCCCGTTCTGCACGTCCTGGTTGTCGGCGAAGGAAATGCCGTACGGCAGCGTCCATGCATAGCATTGGCGCGCGACGGTGCGGAGTTGGTCGGTTACGGTGAGGCCCTTTTCGTGCGAAGCGACGACGGTGGCGAAAAGTTTTCCGGCAAACTCGTGCCAGAAATGGTCGAGGAAATTCTTCATCGCGCTGCTGATGCTGCCGTGGTAGTCGGGCGTGCCCAGGAGAAAAACATCGGCGCGGTCCACGCGGGCTTGGAGCGCGGCGAAGCTCGGTTGGGTTTCAGCCGTATCGGGATTGTAGAGGAGCAAGGTTTCCTTGCCCAAGTCCAGCACATCCACGGAACAACCCTCGCTCAGCAGGCACTCCACGAGATGGTGAACGACAACGCGAGTGGCCGAATCTCCATGCAGGCTGCCAATGACGGCGAGAACGTTCAGGGATTGATCAGGCATGGGTCAAAGAATGAAGAAGGAAGCATGCAGAATGAAGAGATAATTTCAGCGTGCTTCCGGTTCACTGCGTCTTGAATTCTTCGTTCTTCATTCTGCCTTCTTCATTTCCTCAGCCCAGCCACCCTGCCGCGCGCGCGAGGCGCACCAGCCCGTAGGCGATCAAACCGCTGGCGGGAATGGTCAGCACCCACGCCCAGATGATGCGCTCGACGACGTGGAGCTTGAGCGCGTTGAACCCTTTGGCGCAGCCGACGCCCATGATGGAGGTCGTGATGGCGTGCGTGGTCGAGACCGGCATGCCGAAGTGCGCCGCCGCCAACAACACCGACGCGCCCGTGGCCTCGGCGGCGAAGCCGTTCACCGGATGGAGCTTCACCATTTTGTGGCCGAGCGTGCGGATGATGCGCCAGCCGCCAGCCGCCGTGCCGGCGCACATCGTCAGCGCGCAAACCACTTTTATCCATACGGCGATTTCCAGCGATTTTCCCGGTGGCGCTTCGGGAGTGTGGAGAAAACCCAGCCAGTCCGGCAGATTGTTGAAGATTCCTCCGCTGGTCGCCGCCGCGAGCGCGAGGGCGATGATGCCCATGGTTTTCTGTGCGTCGTTCGTTCCGTGACTGAAGCCCATGTAGGCGGCGCTGAATAATTGCAGTTTGCCAAAGACACGATTGACCTTCACTGGCCGCCAGTTGCGCAACAGGAAGTAGAGCAAGCCCATCAAGAAAAAGCCGACGACAAATCCGACCAGCGGCGAGGTGGCCATCGGCACAATGACTTTCCACAGAATGCCCTTGCCTTCCCACCAGTGATTTTTGCCGGGAATGGACCAAACGATGACGCTCCACTGGTTGTGCGCAGCCGCGAGGCACGCGCCGCACAGTCCGCCCACCAATGCGTGCGAGGAACTGGACGGCAGCCCGACCCACCACGTCAACAGGTTCCAGACAATGGCGCCCAGCAGCGCACACACGAGAATTTCCGACGTGACGATTTTCGCGTCCACCAGCCCGGAGGCAATGGTCTTCGCCACGGCGGTTCCCCAAAGCGCCCCGACGAGATTGGTGGCCGCTGCCATCACGACCGCCTGGCGGGGCGTCAGGACTTTTGTGGAAACCACGGTGGCGATGGAATTGGCCGTGTCATGGAAACCGTTGATGTATTCAAACACCAGCGCCACCAGGAGGACGGTGAAGATGAGAGTCATCGCGCGGCGCGGCTCAGGAATTCTTCAAAACAATATCCATGACCACGTTGCCGACATCGCGGCAGCGGTCCACAACCTTCTCGATCAGCTCGTAGAGATCGCGGATGACGATGGCCCGCAGCGCGTCAAATTTCCCGCTGTAAAGATCGCGCAGCAATTCCAGCATCAACTTGTCCGCCTCGCCCTCGACGTATTGCAGCTTGTCATTCAACTCCTTGATTTTCTCGAGGTCTTCCATGTGGCGAAGGTGGATGATCATTTCCAGCACGACATCGGTGGCCTTGGTCATCATCTCGGCCTGCCGCGTGAATTCCGCCCCTTCCAGATGCGGCGCGGCGAGGAGAAACCGTTCGGCAAGTTTCTCGGCGGTCTTGGGAATTTTGTAGAGCGTCCGCGCCAACGCTTCGATGTCTTCGCGTTCCAGCCCGGTAACGAAGGTCTTCACCAGTTCCTCGCTGATCCGCTCCGAAATCTTCTTTTCCTTGCGGCGCGCCATGACGAGATCGTCCAGCTTTTTTGTATTCAGCGGCGACTTGATCAGCTCGATGGTGAGGCGAACACTTTCATGCGATTCGCGGGCGGCGTCCTCCAGCAGCTCGAAGAACTTGTCGCCTTTGCCGAAGAGTTGTTGGAGCGAAAACATAGTGCGCCAGTAGTTGCCCAAGCCTTGGGGGAAAGTCCACGAAAAAATCCCCAGCACGATCCCCGGCGCAACGCGTTGTCACCCGATCGTAACATCCCGGCCCTGCGAGCGTAACGCGCGTCGTGGAGTTTTGTTTCAACCAAACGAAAGACCAGCCATGACGACGATACAGATTGATACAGAACAACGGACACCGGGGTTGTCGGCGGACTTGCGCCAGCGCGTGGGTGAACGCGCTTTGATCGAGTTGGCGCTTGAAGCCGCGCAAACTGTCGGCGCGCGATTGCCGCGACCGCTCGAACCTGAGAGACGGTGTAGTCCACAAATGTTGCTCACGCTTCTGACTTACTGTTACGCCGCGGGCATTTACGGCTCGGAAGATATTGAGTGGGACTGTCGCAACGACGCCGCGGCACGTTACCTCTGCGCCAACACCTTTCCCGACCAGGAAGCCATCCGGAGTTTTCGGGGAGCCAACCGCGAATGGATCGAAGACTGCCTGACGTGTGTGTATCAGTGTGTCTACGGCGTAACGGCAACACCCATGAGCCGCGAACGTTTGCCGATTCCCGGACCGACGACACGAAGCAATGCCGAACTCATCAACGTCGTCAGACGGAAGCTCGAGCTCGCCATCATGATTGACACGGCGATGTGCGAGTAGGCTCGGAAGGCAGTTCCCCTCCTGGGAGGGGCCAGGGGTGGGTTCATTGAACAAGGATCACGGACGAATAGTGTCGGATGGATTCGCAGGAGAGGAATTCAGATTGAACTCGGGATGCAGATGGTTGTGACGCTCGCCCTCATCCTGACCCTCTCCCCCGGGGAGAAGGAACAGCCGTTTTTTTCGTCTCGGGTTTGCGAATGACCCTCCGGCAAATCCAGTCGCTCGAATTTCTCTGAAACAGGGAATGATTCTCCCTCTCCTCGGAGGAGAGGGACGGGGTGAGGTCGAGCGTTTAATCTAATTTCCTCTGCAAAGTCGCGGCGGTTTGTCACCGGATCGTAACTTTCGCGCCATTCTTCCGTCACGCGGCGTCTTCACTCTGTTCGTGAGTTCATACATCAGAAACCCAGACCAAACGAGTATGATAAAACCAGCAATCAATGCAGCCCCGCTCGTGGTGGCGGTGATCTTGTTCGCGGCCGGTGGAACCACATTCGGCCAGTCAGCCGATGCGTTGCTTGATAAGCTCGTCGAGAAGGGCATCCTCTCCGTCAAGGAAGCCAACGAGCTTCGCGAGGAGGCGGACAAGAATTTCACCACCGCGCATTCCGTGAAAAGCGGCATGCCCGAGTGGGTCACGAGCCTGCGGTTCAACGGCGACCTGCGCTTGCGTTACGATCGCATCACGGCCGAGGACCTGACGTTCGTGACGCGCGACCGTTTCCGCTATCGCCTCCGGTTCGGCTACACGGCGGTGCTCAAGGATGATTGGGAAATCGGCATCGGCCTGACCTCCACCGAGCAGCTCGGCAAGGACAGCAGCGCGGCCGATCCGATTTCAAATAATCAATCGTTCGGCGACAACGCGTCGAAGAAGGCCATCGGCATTGACAAGGTTTACGTCAAATGGACGCCGCTGAACTCGGCGGAGTGGACGCTCAATTCCACGCTCGGCAAATTCGACAACCCGTTCGTCTATCCTTCCACGATTTTGTTCGACAAGGATTACACGCCGGAAGGTTTCGCGCAGGAAATCACCTTCCGGCCCAATGATCACCACGCGATCAAGGCGCTGGGTACGGCGTTGATCCTCGATGAAGTGGCCAGTGACACGCACGATCCATTCCTGTTCGGCGGCCAATTGCGCTGGGACGCCACCTGGTCGCCGAAAGTGCAAAGCTCGCTGGGCGGCGCGTTGTTGAGCATCATCAACCGCGGCAACCTCACCAACGGCGCGATCCCGAACGTGGGCGGCGGCAACACGCGTGTTGGTCCGACAGGCGTTCCGGCCTATGCCTTCACCTCCCTATATGCCGACGCAAACCTCACTTATTTGTTCGAGAAAGGGCCGTGGTACAACGCCGCGTTTCCGATCACGGTTGGCGCGGATTACCTTCACAATTTCGCTGCGCCGCGCGACAACACCGGTTATTCGTTCGGCGTGACGATTGGCAAGGCGGGGAAAAAAAGTCTGTGGGAAATCAACTATCGCTACACCGAGTTGCAGGCCGACGCGTGGTTCGAGGAATTTGTCGAATCGGATTTCGGCGCGTTCTATAAATTCACGCAGCCGAATTCCGGCGGCAGCGGCTACCGTTCCGGCACAAACGTTCGCGGCCATTGGATCAAAGCCACGTATAATTTTTACGACTCGTTCAGCTTCAGCGTCGCCTACTTCCTCACCGAATTGATCAACCCGCCTCCTGGCGCAGCGTACGACAGCGGCACAGGCCGGCTGTTCGTCGAAGCTGTATGGAAATTTTAATCGCTCAACTCAACAACGACTATGAACACGAATAAATTCCTTCTCACGTCCAGTCTTGCCGCCGGGGTTGCCGCGGTGGCATTTTCCGCCCGCGCCGGCACCATTTCCGCCAAAGGCTCCGACACGATGGTTATCCTCGCCCAGAAATGGGCGGAGGTTTACATGGGCGCGCATCCCGGACAGAAAATCCAGGTCACGGGCGGCGGCTCGGGCACGGGTTTCGCCGCGCTCCAAAACCAGACCACCGACCTTTGCAACGCCTCGCGCAAAATAAGGGCCAAGGAAATCGAAGCGTGCATCAAGGCGTTCGGCAAGCGACCCACGGAATACAAGGCCGCGCTGGACGGCCTGTCAGTTTATGTCAACGAACAGAATCCGGTGAAGCAACTGACCATTGAGCAGTTGGAGCGGATTTTCACGGGCAGGATCCGGAACTGGAAGGAAGTTGGCGGGAACGATCTGCCCATCACGATTCACAGCCGGGAGAACAGTTCCGGCACTTACGAGTTCTTCAAAGAGAATGTGCTGAAGGGAAAGGATTTTGCCGCAGGCGCGCAGACGATGCCGGGAACGGCGGCGGTGTTGCAGGCTGTGGCCAGCGATCCGAAAGCCATCGGCTACGGCGGCGCGGCTTACGGGGCGGGCGCAAAGCATCTTGCCATCAAGAAGGACGACAGTTCGCCCGCTATCGAGCCGGGCGAGGAAACCGTGGTCAAGGGCACTTATCCAATCTGGAGACACCTTTACATTTACGTGAATCCCGCGCTCGACAAGGGTGACGTGGCCGCTTACTTGAACTGGATTCGCAGCGACGACGGCCAGAAAGTCGTGAAGGAAGTCGGCTACTTCCCGCTGCCGGGGAATTTGCGGCTGAAGTGAAAGGAGCGCCGGCCTCCGGGCACGGCGCGTTGGAGTTCACGCTTCAGCGTGCTCCGGACAAGCTAAAGCTAGGACTCCAACTCCAACGCGCCGTGCCCGGAGGCCGGCGCTCGGTAATCATGCGACACGAAGGCAAACGCTCGCACGGCTGGATGGGCATCCACCGCGGCCACAAAGCGCGTCCGCTCGAGTGGTTCGCGGAGAAATGCATTTTCCTTGTCTCGCTCTCCGCCATCGTCGTGGTGTTTCTCATCTTCCTGTTCGTCGCGCGCGAAGCGTTGCCGATTCTTCTCGGCCAGATGGACAGCGCGCTGGTACAGGAGGCAATTCCCGTCGAGCAGATGGACAAACTCCCGCCCGCGAAGCTGCGTGAATACCTCGGCTTGACGAACCAGCAATTCGCCAGGATGAACGAGGAAACACTCCGCTGGCTGATGGAAGTCAGGGTGGAAGCGCAGGCCGAAATCACGAGCGAGTTCCGCAACGACCCGGACGCGCGCATCAATACGACGCAGTGGCGCCACCTCCTGTTACCGCATCAATGGACCGATTACGACAAACCCGAATTCATCTGGCAGCCCGTCGGCCAGATTCACAAATACAACTTCGTTCCACTGATCATCGGCAGTTTGAAAACGACGCTGATCGGTCTGTTGTTCGCCGTGCCGCTGGCCGTGGCCGCGGCGATTTACGTCTCGCAACTCGCGCGACCGCGCCTGCGCGAAACGATCAAGCCGGCCATCGAAATGCTTTCAGGAATTCCCTCAGTTGTTGTGGGCGTTTTCGCGCTGCTCGTCATGGCATCTGTGCTGCAAAGAATTTTCGGTTACGAAACCCGCCTCAACGCCTTCGTCGCCGGCATCGCTTTGGGCTTCGCCGTGATTCCCATCGTGTTCTCCATTTCCGAAGATGCGCTGACGAGCGTGCCGCAGAGTTATACGCATGCCGCGTTGGCCTTGGGCGCGTCGCGCTGGCAAACCGCGTGGCAAGTCGTCCTGCCCGCCGCCATGCCGGGCGTGTTTGCAGCGGTGGTCCTGGGTTTCGGCCGCGCCATCGGCGAGACAATGATCGTGCTCATGGTTTGCTCCGCGAGCGTGATGTCGTGGAGCATTTTTGATTCGGCGCGCAGTATCACCACGACGATCGCGGCGGAAATGGCCGAAGCCGTGTCGGGCGGACATCATTACCGGATCTTGTTCATGCTCGGCGCGCTGCTGTTCGCGGTCACGTTCGCCGCGAACATGTCCGCGGACATGATCATTCATCGGTTGAAACAGCGGCTGGAGGGGAAGCGATGAACGCAGTCCCGAGTCCAGAGTCCCGAGTCCAGAGTCGGAGCTTCCGCGCGGCAAAGTGCGATTTCGCTTCGTTCCTGTTCAGCGGACTGGCGGGGCTTGCGACCGCGATCATTCTCGCAATTCTTGCTGTCATCCTGTTGAACATTCTCTTCAACGGCTGGAGCGTGCTTTCGTGGCATTTCATTTCCACAATCCCTACGAAGGATTTCTTCGACGCAGCTACAACCGGTGTGCTGCCGATGATCGTCGGCACGACCTTCCGCGTGTTTGTCATGACGATCTTCGTGATTCCCGTCGGTGTGATCACGGCGATTTATCTCACGGAATACGCCCCCAACACTTCACCGCTCACGCGCATCATTCGCACGGCGGTGAACAACCTCGCGGGCGTGCCTTCAATTGTGTTCGGGTTGTTCGGCCTGGGCTTCTTCATCAATTTCATCGGCAAAAATCTCGACGCACTGTTGCGCAACCCCGAACCGGTTTGGGGCCAACCCGCACTGCTGTGGGCGTCGCTCACCCTGGCAGTCATGACCCTCCCCGTCGTCATCGTTGCCACGGAGGAATCGCTCAAAGCCATCCCGATGGGCCTGCGCGAAGCCAGCCTCGCCCTTGGCGCGACGAAGCTCGAAACCATTCTCAAAATTGTTTTGCCGCAAGCGTTGCCCGGCATCATGACCGGCGGAATCCTCGCTGTGAGCCGTGCGGCGGGAGAGGTCGCGCCGATTCTGTTTACGGGCGTTGCCTATTACATGGCATCGCTGCCGCACAAACTCACCGACCAGTTCATGGACCTCGGCTATCACGTGTTCGTCCTCTCGACGCAATCGCCGAACATCGAACAGACGCGGCCTATTCTTTACGCCACGGTGCTGGTGTTACTCGTGCTCACGTTCGCGCTGAATTTCGTGGCGATTCTCATTCGTGCCCGCGTGCGCAAAAAACTCCGGGCGTTGGGGTGACCAAATTATGCCGCTTGCCAAAAGCAAAATCCGCCTCTCATTAACACCCGGCTTCAGCCGGGTGATGGTCGCCGCTCGAACGAGAAAACCGTTTCAACGGTTTGCCGCACGCGGAATTGAAACCGTTGAAACGGTTTCACGTGACACGACTCGTTTAAGCACCCCGCTGAAGCGGGGTGTTAGTGAGAGCGGCGCAAGGAAGCCCGCCGTGACTCGTTATGGCTGAGACCACGCTCAAGAAAATTTCCGTGACGCAGCCGAATCCCAGCGCTGCCGCCGCGGGCGACACGTTGATCGAGATCGCCAACCTCTCGCTCCACTACGGGACGGCGCGCGCGCTCAAGGACATCAACCTGCAAATCCGCGAACGCGCCGTGACCGCGTTCATCGGGCCATCGGGATGCGGCAAGTCCACTCTGCTGCGCTGCCTCAATCGCATGAACGACCTGATTGACGGCGTGCGCATCGAAGGCGGCGTGAAAATTGGCGGGCATGACGTCTACGGACCGGACGTCGATGCCATCGAGCTGCGCAAGCGCGTGGGGATGGTCTTTCAAAAATCCAATCCGTTCCCGAAATCGGTTTACGACAACGTTGCCTACGGTCTGCGCCTACACGGCCTGAAGAACAAATCCGACCTGGACGCGGCCATCGAACAAAGCCTCCGCAGCGCGGCGCTGTGGGACGAGGTTAAGGATCGATTGCACGCGAGCGCGTTGGGTCTGTCCGGCGGTCAGCAGCAGCGGCTTTGCCTCGCGCGGGCCATTGCCATCAAACCGGAAATCATCCTCATGGACGAACCGGCCTCCGCGCTCGATCCCATCGCCACCGCGCGTATCGAAGACTTGATTCTCGAATTGAAAAAGGACTTCACCATCGTCATCGTCACGCACAACATGCAACAGGCCGCGCGCATGTCCGATTACACGGCGTTCTTTTATCTCGGTGAATTGATTGAGCACGACACGACAAACAAGATCTTCACGAACCCGACGAAGAAGCGGACAGAAGATTACGTGACGGGACGGTTTGGATAATCCTTTTACTCTTAATCTTGGCAACGAAGCCAAGAGGATTAAGATTAAGCCGTAAAATTCAGTGAAACCATAGATGGACACAGATGGACACAGATAAGAATAAAAAGGATCACGCGCCGGCGCGCTTTGAAAAAGGTTCGCCGTTTGAATGGAAAGTCCACTTCGCCCGCCAAATCTGTGTTCATCTGTGTCCATCTGTGGTTTTCCTACTGCATAGTTCCGGTTAAGACGAAAACCAAGATTAAGACCGAAAGAAAGAAGCTATGGAACGCCATTTCGACCAGGAACTGAACGCGCTGACGGAAAAATTGCTGACAATGGCCAGCCGCGCCGAGGCGGCGGTGAACGACGCCTTGCAGGCATTGCTGAATCGCGATCTCGACCTGGCCTTGCGCGTCAAAGAAAACGATGTCGTGCTGGACCGATTTGAAGTTGAGGTTGACGACATCGCGATCCATCTGCTCGCGAAAGCGCCGCTCGCGAGCGACCTGCGGCTGGTAACGGTCGCGATGAAGATTTCCCAGAATCTCGAACGGGTGGGGGATGAAGCCGCCAAGATCGCCAAGCGCGTTCGCGCCCTTACCAAAGAGCCGCCCCTGAAACTGACGGTGGACCTGCCGCAAATGGCCCGGCTGGCGCTCGACATGTTGAAGGCCGCGCTCGACTCGTTTGTGAATCGCAACGCTGCCGCCGCGCGCGCGGTCATTCCGCGGGATGAGGAAGTGGACGCGCTCAACAAGGTGATTCATCGCGCCCTCGCCCAACACATGACGCAGGATGCCGAAACCATTTCGCGCTGCCTGAACCACATGACTGTCGCCAAATGCCTCGAACGCATCGCCGACCATGCCACCAACGTGGCGGAAGCTGTCGTTTATCTCTGCGAAGCGCAGGACATCCGGCACACGGGCAAAGGCCAGCCGGCACCGGCGAGTGATCCGTGATGCGTGATGCGTGGAACGTGAAAACGTGAAACGAATCCGTTTCTGGTTTTGCGAATGCGCGTCCGGTAAATCCAGTCGCGCGAATTCCCGTGAGACGGAGAACGATTCTCCTTCTCCTGGGAGAAGGCCGGGATGAGGGAGAACGTCTAATGCAACTTCCGCTTCTGCGAATCCGGCCCGACGCGGCTACGGGATGGAGATGGTATTGACGCTCGCCCTCACCTTGACCCTCTCCCCCGAGGAGAGGGAACAGCGATCGGACGTTGCCTGTAATTCGATAGTCAACTTGTCTATCGCCGTGCTCTGGTCGTTCGTGAGAGGAACGTACAAACCAAGCACCGCATTCGCAAAGTGTGAGAGCGGCGAACCTTCTCCCTCTCCTGGGGGAGAGGGCCGGGGTGAGGGCGAGCGTCAAATCCATCTTCTCGCACGCTGCCAGCGCGAATCAGCGCCGGGCTTCCAAGCGCTTTCGTAGTTCCATCTTCGCAAATCTCCGCCGGCCGAGCCACAACATCACCGCCGCATAACTCAGCCCAAATCCGGCGACGAACCAGCTCAATGCAGAATGCACCTCTGGCTCATGGGACAGTCGGGTAGCGCCTGCGCTTGCCGGTGCCATTCGATCAATCGCAGTTACCAAGAGGACCAGGAACAGATAGAGAACGAATTGTGCCGCGCCGGTGAGAAGTATGCCGCCCATCACTGAGCGCGCCAGTAAAGTCCAGAATCCGGTCGAGCAAACGATGATGACCAACAACAGCACTGGTTCGATGGCCTTCTCCACACTGAACTCGCGCCAGACGATTGTTCCCACGGCGATCTGGGCAAGACAGGCAATCAAACCCGCGCAAGCTATTGCGACCGCTAGCGCAGCCATTTTCTCTGACCAGATTCTATGGCGGCTGATGCCGTTGTCTGATAAAAGCGGCGGCGGTGGTGGCTCGGTTTCAAATCCCGGTGGGGCGAGCGTCCCCGCGGGCCGGCTCGTCAGGAGACTCGCCCCACCAAACTGACGCAGCGCGTTGCGGAACGACAACGCGGTAGGAAATGCCGCGCCGCCGAAGAATCCGAAAACTGCCACGCCTTCCGGCCAATCTGATTTCTTGTCCGTCAAGAAAAGCCTTACGAGTGGGACAAGTCCGGCAAGTGTCATCAGACACCACGGCCAGAGCAGCAAGCGGACTTCGTTGACGGTTCGTGAGTTCATTTCAGCCGGAACCATTCAGTCGAAATGGGGAGCGCACGCGCCCTCGCGTGCCGTGTTCCGCGCCTCGCGGAACACAGCCGGGCCTCCGCATGACCCACCGTTTGGTGGTCCTCGTAA
>CAZNOE010000057.1:0-15685 GCA_964574525.1 uncultured Bifidobacteriaceae bacterium | reverse complement strand
CGCAATGATTGCCTCCCGCTGGCAGCATAATCGAAGAATTTTGTCTCACACCCGCGACATGGTATTCGGTTTCAATGGCCTTGACGGTAAAAACTTGGTTTCTGACCGTGCTGAGTGTATCGATCATGCTGCTCTTACCTGCCGCATTGCGCGGTGAAACGAGGTACACAGTCACTGACCTTGGGACTCTGGGCGGATCTTACAGTGAGGCAAGGAGTATTAATGATTCCGGCCAAGTGGCCGGATGGTCCTTACTTCTGAACGGCAAACACCGTGCGTTCAAATGGAGCGGCGGAGTCATGACCGATTTGGGCGTTTTCGGAGGAGCAGGAGGAAGCGAAAGCGAAGCTTTCTGCATTAATAACTCTGGTCAAGTTACAGGTTGGGCGGATGTAACAAACGCGTGCCCATTTTCTTTTGGTGTGTACGCAACCTTAGTTTTTGTATATTCTGGTGGTTCATTGCAGTGGCTGCGCTTCGATGGAAATTTCCCTTTCCCGCCTTGTTTTGATGGCGGTGAAATCGGGCACGCTCTTAACAATTCGGGGCGAGTAGTTGCGACAATTAACGGCTTTGGCGGCTACTCATTCCCGATCGGTGGAGAATTGGCCTCATTTAGCCCATTAACGAATAGCGCAAACCGATATGGCAAACCGAATAGCATTAATAACAGCGGCCAGATTGTTGGTCAAATCTCTGACTCTTATCACGCGGTTCTCTGGCAGAACAGTTCCGCTCCCGCGATGGATCTCGGCACTCTTGGAGGTCCTGAAAGCGAAGCATTTGGCATTAACAATGTGGGACACGTAGTGGGCTACGCAGATACGGCTGGTGGAGGATCTCATGCATTTGTTTGGGCCGGTGGGGTAATGAGCGATCTGGGCCCAGGCATCGCCAAATCCATAAACGACCTCGGCCAAATCGTCGGAATAGGTCAAAGCGGGCCAGCAATCTGGCAGGATGGCGGAAAGACAAATCTAAACGAGTTGATTTGCCCCGATTCGGGTTGGAGCTTGTTATCCGCAAATTCGATCAATAATTCAGGTCAAATTGTGGGGATGGGAATGATCAACGGTCAATCCCATGCCTATTTGTTGACGCCGATTGTGGGTTCTGGTCCTTATCTTCTGACTTCGCCGAGCAATCAAGTTGCTTTCATTGGTACAAACGTAACCTTTAGCGCGGCAGCCGGCGGCACTGCACCTTTGTATTACCAATGGCGATTTAACGGTACGCCTATTGTCGGAGCCACGAGTCCGTCTCTTTATTTGAGAAATATCACTTCGACCAACACTGGCTTTTATGAAATCGTGGTATCAAATATTTATTGTTCTGCCAGAACCGGCGCCACATTGTCGGTACTCGGCCCCGGAGTTGTGCTTCAACGTTTGGACTCACGGGCTCTGGCGTCAACGGCGTCTGATAATGTGGACGCACCATTGACGAACATCATAACGAATCCCAACGTTTTGGAGAATCAATGGCCGCTCCTCTCATGGGGGACGCCCGGAAACATCGGCTTGGTGGCAGACGGGGTAACTCCGCTCTTAATCCAATTCATTAACTTTGATCCAGCTTTTCCTTACTCAGTTGGCTTTTCCGTTCAGGGCGGCTCTCTTTCACTTCAGTCAGGCACCTTGGCGAGCCGTCTCAGAATGCTTGGAACCTTTGGCTGGCAACCTACAACCAACTTCCTAACCTCCGGTAGTGCCTCCTTCGCTTACCTCGCTCCGATCAAGGCGGATGATATTGTCCTAGCGCAGAATGAAGTCGAGTTAACGGTGACATTAACGGTGCGGGTTGGCTCAACAAATGTATTCAGCACGACTTTCAAAATCCGTAAGCCTCCAGTTGTGTTGGTGCATGGTTACAACGCAGACAGTTCGACATGGGGGCCTGGATTTACCAGTCTGGGCCGGCCCAGCGACTTTATCATCCCAATAAATTACGGCGTCGGCGGCACTCTTAATACTGTTTATTGGTTGAATACATATGGCCGCTTTGACGATTTAGCGCGGCGCTTGGACAATATTCTGCAAACGACCATCGAAGACCCCCGCTCTCAATTGCACGAGAACTGGGCTTTCACTCGTTACGACGTTGTAGGCCACAGCCAAGGCGGGGTTTTACTACGGATGCTTTGCAATCAGAATAACGCCTTTTCGGCAACGCCATTCGCCTCAGACCTGAATTTTTACAGGGGCAGGTTCCGGCGGATTATTACGATTGGTTCTCCGCATAACGGCAGTGTGCTACTCCACTACATTTTGAAGCTTCGTGACAGTTCAAGCCCTTGGTTTACCCGGGTCATTCCCTGGACGCTTAAAGGACTTGTTCAGGATAAGTTCGATCCGTTCGGCCCCCAAATTCAGCAGATCAACAATCCCGCGAACACAGTGAATGATCGTGCAAAATTTCGTTTAATCAGAACGACAATCGCTGGGGGGTATCCCCCCGGGGTTGGTTATTGTCCTCTCTCCTACGATGTTCTAGGTCTATGTTCCCCGTACCTGGGGCTACCCTTAACGAGAGGAAACCTTTTCTTACCGAGGGGCTCTGATGGTGTGGTTGACTTTGACAGTCAAGGTGCGGGTGCCGGAACAATTGTGACAACCGTAACCAACTACAATATTTCTCATGCAGAACAACTCCTGCTGTTCGGGATTTTTCCTGCTAGCCAAACCTCGTCATACATCGTCGCAAACGAAGTGACAACCTTGCTGGACGGGTCGGTGAGCCAGTTCGGTCCGTTTGTCCTTCCTGCCCCAGTGAGCAATGCGACAAGGGATCTTATAGATTCTCTCACTCCCACTCTGGTATTTGGCGACATAATCTCTCCTCGTGCTGTAAGGACGGCCACAAACTTCAATTTCGCCATTGTTCCTTTTTCCACCAATTCCATTCAACAAAGCATCAGCTGGTTTGCAGAAGTGTTTGGCACAAACGGTGTGTCCACGACAGGTGTGATCGTGCAAGTGGACACGAATGATTCCCGAAATGTAACAGTTTCGGTGGACGACGCCGTAGTCGGCGATGTTGTGCTTTACGCTAGCTACACCTCGACCAATGGGAACCTTATTTTTTCTAAACCAGTGATTGTTGTTTCCCATCCCGCCGGAACGACGCTAAGCGGCATAGATCTAGTTCCTTCAGCAATCACACTTTCCATTGGCGATGTGATAGAGGCGGAGATTTGGGGTCTCTACACCAATGGCGCGAGGAGCCAACTCTTTATTCCATTGGACCAACCGGCTGTATTTTCCTCCTCAAATCCAAACACGGTCGGCGTTGATACTAACGGCGCCATTGTCGCAAGAGCTTTGGGATCCGCAACGGTGACAGCTTTATTCCGTGGATTCAGTGCCCAAGCGGTTATTGGGGTGCTTCCGCCAACCGGCAGGCCGGTTCTCGAGTCCCCGAAGTTCCGGACTAACGGCGTGTTCGAGTTAAACTTTGTTGCGGAACCTTGGAAATACTTCGGCGTGCAAACATCCACAAATCTCGTGGATTGGATCTATTTGGACTTTGTTTTCAGTACCGACATACGCAACCAGTTCATCGATCCGGCTGCAACGAATATTGATCGGAGATTTTATCGATTACAGCAATTTTGAATCGCGACGAAACGCCCCTCACGCTGATTTGAAGAGTTGTAGCGCGAGTTCACGACGCTCCAGGGCAGCATCATGGCCACCCTCGCTCTTGGATCTCACCCAAATTCATTGCGCATTAACCTCGCGTCGGTACTCTGGAGCGAGTGAAAATCGGCGTCCTGCAACTCGACTCGACGATTGGTGACTTCGACGCCAATCGGCAGAAGCTACTCGCCGCCTATGACAGGGCCCGCAGCCTGGGCGCGGAGTTTATCATCGCGCCGGAACTGTTCCTCTGCGGCTATCCGCCGCGCGATCTGTTGCTGCGCGCCGACTTCGTTGAAGCCAACCTGACCGCGCTGGCGGAAGCGGCCAGGGGCATCGCTGACGTGCCATTGTGCGTCGGCTACGTGGATTGGAACACGGCGCGTCCGGGACGGCCGCTTCACAATTCCGCCGCCATTCTGTGCGAGGGGCGCATCGTCTGGCGACAGCACAAATCCCTTCTGCCGACGTATGACGTCTTCGACGAAGACCGTTACTTCGAGCCGGGGAAGAGTGTTGCGCCTTTTGAATTCAAAGGCCGCAAGCTTGCCATCACGATTTGCGAAGACATCTGGAACGACGAGGATTTCTGGCCCGAGCGCCTGTATCGCCGCGATCCGGTGAAGGAACTCATGGCGCAAGGCACGGAGATGGTTCTCAACATTTCCGCTTCCCCGTGGCACTTGGGCAAGGAGCAGACCCGGTTCGCGATGCTTCAGCGCGTGGCTCGCGATGAACGCGTGCCGCTGGTGATGGCGAATCTCGTCGGCGCCAACGACGAACTGATCTTTGACGGCAACAGCGTTGCGCTTAATGGCGCCGGCCAACCGGTCGCGCATGGCAAATCGTTTGCGGAAGACGTGTTCGTCGCCGATCTCGATCCCGCCTCGCCGGTCTTGAAGCGCGATTGGCCGCCACCCGAGGAACAGCTTTTCACTGCACTGTCGCTCGGCATCCGTGATTACGTTCAGAAGTGCGGTTTCAAGTCGGTCATTGTTGGATTGTCCGGCGGGATTGATTCAGCGCTGACAGCGGTGCTGGCCGTGGACGCGCTGGGCGCGGACAAAGTGATGGGCGTCTCCATGCCCGCGCGCTATTCGAGCACGGGCAGTTTGACCGATGCCGAAGCGCTCGCAAAAAATCTCGGCATCCGCTACGAAGTGCTGCCGATCGAACCGGTCTTCAATGCGGTGGAAGCGCAACTGACCAAAGTTTTTTCCGGCACCAAACCCAACGAAGCCGAGGAAAACGTTCAGTCGCGCCTGCGCGGCCTGACCTTGATGGCGCTCTCGAACAAGTTCGGCTCGCTCGTGTTGACGACCGGCAACAAGTCTGAGATGGCCGTTGGCTACTGCACGCTTTACGGCGACATGTCCGGCGCGCTGGCGGTGATCGCCGACGTGTTCAAGACCGACATTTATCAGATGGCCCGCTGGGTGAACTCCGGGGACAGGCAGGGAGCAGGGAGCAGGGAGCAGGGCCTGGCTGCGCCGCGCTCCGGGCCCGTTGCTCTCATCCCTGAAGCCTCGATCACCAAACCGCCGAGCGCGGAACTGCGCCCCGACCAAAAAGACCAGGACTCGCTGCCTGCTTATGAAATACTCGACGCGATCCTTCAGGCTTACGTCGTCGAAAACCTGGGTAAAGCCCAGATCATCCAGCGTGGCTTCAGTCCGGGAGTCGTTAACGATGTCATCAACAAAGTGACCTTCAGCGAATACAAGCGCCGGCAGGCCGCGCCCGGGTTGAAGGTTTCACCGCGCGCCTTCGGCATGGGCCGCCGCTTTCCGATTGCCCAACGCTTCCGACCGGCGAAATGAAATTCTTGAGCCGACCCACCCTCAACCCCCTCCCAGGAGGGGAGCAGACCACCAAACGCGCGCCGACAGTTCCCCTCCTGGGAGGGGTCAGGGGTGGGTTCATTCGATCAAAACTCCGCTCGCGAACCTTCCTAGGACACCGGTGAAATTTTCCATCATCACTCCGAGCTTTCGCAATTCGCAGTGGCTCAAACTATGCGTGGCATCGGTCGCCGACCAGCAAGGCGTGGACGCGGAGCACATCGTGCAAGACGCCGGCTCGGACGATGGCACGCTGGACTGGCTGACGCACGATCCGAGAGTGCAAGCCTATGTCGAGAAAGACAAAGGCATGTATGACGCCATCAATCGCGGGTTGCGACGCGCGCGCGGCGAGTTGTTGGCTTATCTGAACTGCGACGAACAGTACCTTCCGAGTGCGCTGAAAAAGGTGAGCGATTTTTTCGGCCGCCATCCGGACGTGGACATCGTGTTCGGCGATTGCATTGTGGTGGACGCACGCGGAAACTATTTGTGCGAACGGCGGCCGCTCACACCGCGACTTCTTCATATCTGGGCATCGGGCAATCTCGGCTTCCTGACCGCGGGGACGTTCTTTCGGCGTCGAGTCATTGATCGCCATGAACTCTTTTTCAATCCCGAGTTGCGCGACGTGGGCGACGCCGAATGGGCGCTCCGGGTGGTAAGAGCCGGCCTGCACACGGCCGTGTTGCCGGAGTTCTTGAGCGTGTTCACCGAGACGGGCCATAACCTGAACCTCGGCACGAACACGGCTAAGGAGAGACAACGGTTTGTAGCTTCCGCGCCGCGCTGGGCGCGTTTTCTTGCGCCGCTGCTCGTGCTTCACTTTCGCCTGCGTCGCTGGCGCGCCGGCCACTACGACTGTAAACCCCACGATTATTCCATTTACACGCTCGACGGTCCCGCCGGCCGGAAAACCTTTCACGTGGCGAACCCAACCTTTCGCTGGACGCGGCCTAAGCTCGCTTCGGCTTAGGCGATTCAAATCAGAATGGCTGGCGCCTCAGTCTTTCGCTAGTGTGGCGCGAACGCATGTGCGCATTGCAGGAAAAGGGCCGAACCGACGCGATGATCCCGACCGGACTTCGTCCGCTGAAACCGTTCTGGATTCTCCATCACCGCCTGCGCCGGCTCGTGGCCGGGCGTTCGACGTGCCCAAGCCGACCGCTGTTTGGTGGAACCGGTTGCAGCCCCAGAAGTCACCCCGGGGTCAAACGGTGCAGAGAGCGCCGGATTTTGACGAACCTAACTCGCGACGGTTGCGATATAGTTGGTCACGCCTCTAAAGAATTCCAAGTCTTCGTAGTATTCCAATATCGGCACGGTTTTTCCGCTGGGATAGATTCTGTGAATTCGATATCCGTATCCGGCCAACAAATCATGGAAATCGCGGAAGAAGGTTCTGGAATTGACATTCGAAGTGCCAAATTCAAACGTCAATGCGCGAAGGCGATGAGTTTTCAACGATTTGGCCGCGCCACGCAAAGCGAAAAGTTCATGGCCTTCCAAGTCCATCTTGGCCAGGTCCACAGTTTCGATCCCACGCTCATCCAGGATTTCGTCAATGGTGGTCATGGCGACTTCGCGTTCCTCCAAAATCAAATGTTCCATCCGTGCGTGAGAATCGCGTCGTTCGTGAAGGCTTGCAAAGCCGCTGGCGTCGCCCGGGGTGTAAAATTTTGCCCTTCCCCTCTGCTCACCGACCGCCGCCTCAATGACTTCGACTCCCTTTAGCTTGCGCAAAAGAGCGCAGCATTCCGCGGCCGGATCGACCAAAATCCATCGCCCCCCCTCTCCGATCAGTCGCCGAAGTTCGATGGTCCACCATCCCTTATTTGCTCCTATATCCAGAATCACCGGATTTTCCCGGTGAATAAAGCGGGCGGCGGCCAGTTCTTCGCCAAGGTGCCAGCCGCTTCCCCCGCCTTTCCCGATGACACAGTTCAGGTAGGCGCTCACCAGTTCGATGAAACCGGTTGCCCGCGGATTGGCAACGAGACGGCCGAAGAACGGCGCGAACTTCTTGCCAAGACGGTTCAGTTTTCCGGGGGTGTTGAGGCGCATCGGCACTGTGGCGGAAAATACAGAACGGCCGGCTGATTTCAAGACCGTCTGATTCCGGTGATGGTTTTTTCGGTTGCCATATGGCCGCCGGGAGGCGGTCTCCGGCTGATGGCCATTTAAACCCCTTTATTTCTGTTAACACCTGTGATCTCTATTCTGGCATACGCCATATTCCGAAAAGGCGTGATCTTCAAGACGTTCTGAACCACAAAACAGACGGTTTTTTTAATCCAGGACGTTGAAAAGTATTCCACAAATTTCACTTCTTCTATCCCAAACCCTGCAGCTGTAAAATGATGTATCAGGTGTGTTTTGGTAAAAAAACAATAGTGCCTGTCGTCGGGATGTTCGTCTTTTTCGTATCCTCCGGTGTGCGCACTCTTGTTCAGTGCAAATGCCCAGTAACTGCCGTTGTCGGTTATCAGCCGTACTTTTCCTCCTTCTTTGGCAACCCTTTTCATTTCCAGGAGCATATTGAAAGGATTTTTGAGGTGTTCAAAAAGACAGTTGCTGAACACCTCGTCAAAGGTGTTGTTTTCAAAGGGAAGTCCTTTTTCCAAGTCACATTTGATCACATTCTCCCTGCTGGGATACATATCCACAAAGTCCGTTCCGTAAGTATCATTTCCGCATCCGACATTGAGTATTCTTTTCATTATTGATTTTTTGCGTTATGGAAATCACTGGTTTGTCGGCGATTATTTTGCGCGGTTGGAGATAGTCAGCAAACTCTTTTATTGGCATTTTAACGGGGAGGCAGTCTGGCAAACGTTTTTCTCGAGTTCATCTTCCCGTTTTGTCACTGATAAGTAGATCGCCTCGACGGTCTGGCGATAATTTTCTTCTGTAAAATGCTCAGCGATTCTTTTCGAGGCCAGTCCACCTTTTTTCAAAATGATTTGCCGGTCACGGTCAATCGTCACAATGGCATCCGTCATCGCTTCAATCATCCGCTCCCGTGTGGCCACGGCGATTTTATAGCCGCAATCCTCCGTTACAATAAAGTTTGGCCCTCCACAGTCGGCCACCACGGGCACGCAGCCCGCCAACATCGCCTCCATCATGGTCAGGCCGACACTTTCCCGCAGGCTTGGGAGAAGGTAAACATGCGTGTTTCCCAATTCCCGCTGATAATCCTCGCTGCTCATGGCGCCGCCAAAAAGAACTTCTTTGTTCAAGCCCAACTTGGCCGCCACTTTTTTCAAATGCCGGACTTCCGGCCCGCCCGCGCCCAGATGGTAGCGGAAATCGACTCCGTGCTTTTTTACCCGGGCCAAAGCCTGTAACGCCATCCCCAAGCCTTTGTGCCCGCCCAGATTGCCCGAGGCAAAAAGACGGAGTGGTCCGTCCAGTTTTTTCCCCGGTGCGAATCGGGAAAAAGCCGCCACTTTTGCCGCCGAATAAAAACCCGGCAATAATCGTGAAATGCTGTTGCCGGAGCCGCGAATGATTTTCACCAACTGCTCCGTTTCCGTGGTTGCCGCAAAAATGTGGGCGGCCTCGCGAATGCCAAGGCGGACTTCGGGTGAAAACCGGGAAATGACATTGGACGTTTTCCGCAGCAGCTCAAACGCGGCGCCAGCCGGACTTAAAACCGGAAAAAGTCGAAACGGAAATTTTTCATTGCCGCCAACCGGCCCTAAGACGAAAGGGGGTCCCAATTTCCAAAGCGGAATAGCGACTCTCCAGGTCGCGAACGTGACGTGGTGAACCACGTCGAATTTTACTGTCCGGCACAAATCGCGCGCCGCCGCCAGAACGGTTTGAGAATAAGCGAGGTACTCCTTCCAACTCTGGAAGCGCGCCCGAAGCGGATGGGGATGCCATTCCTTGAATTGGCCGGCGTAAACAAAACGCACGTTTTGCGGAACAAGCCCCTCGGCTTGCGCTCTGGCCAAAGACGTCCCATTCCGCGGGCCGGTTAACACCCATAAATCGTGGTCACGCGCCAGGGCTTTCACCGCGGACCAGCCAAAATAATTTTCCGCCCCTAAATAGGGATTACACGCAATTGCGGAAATCAATACTTTCATCGCAGCACCGCATAATTTGAATTGTCACGGTGCGGTGTGTCGAGCCATAACGCGCCACCACGCAAGGCTGGCGCGCACTGACGTCCCACTGCAGAAAATGGCCGCACCGTTCCCAGCGAGCGGACCTCCCCCGTCGAATCGTTGGGCGACGAGCACGCCTGGGCCAGACTTTCAACCCTGCGCACCCGATAATGGATGGCGGTTCCCGGCAACGTTTTCACAACAGGAAAGCGGCTTAACGGGTCGTTTGTGCCGAGACAAATAAAATCGCAATGGCCGGCGCATCAATTAGCATGGCGCGAACGCATGTGCGGCATTGCCGGATACATTGACTTTCGGAACGCTCCCGAGGAAGCGACGCTCCTCTCGATGGAGCGGGTGTTGACACATCGCGGACCTGACGAAGGGAGGATTTGGAGAGAAGGCCCGTGCGGACTTGTTCATCGTCGTCTACGCATCATTGATCTCTCGCCCGCCGCTGCGCAGCCAATGACCAATGAGGACGAACGGCTTTGGACCGTTTTCAATGGCGAAATCTACAACTACCGTCCGCTGCGTGAGGAACTCCTGGCACTGGGCCACCGTTTCAGGAGCCGGAGCGATACTGAAGTAATATTGCACGGCTATGAAGCTTGGGGACTTGATCTGTTCCGGCGGTTGCGCGGCATGTTTGCCATCGCCATCTGGGACAGCAAGGTCGGGCAGGTTGTTCTTGCCCGGGATCGCCTGGGCAAGAAACCCCTTTTTTATGCTAGTGGAGCTGAGCGCTTCGCCTTCGGCTCAGAACTGCCAGTGTTCAAATGCGTGCCGAATCTTCCGCTTCGTGTCTCCCGGAGCGCTTTGCGCGAGTACGCAGAGTTCGGTTATGTGCAAAGCCCCGGATCAATTCTGAAAGACGTGAAGCGCCTGCGGCCAGGCCATTTCGCAGTTTGGGGTCGGACGCCGTGGCACGAAGAGCCTTTCTGGGAACTGGCGACAAACGCGCCGACGAGGCGCCCGGATAATACGTCAACCCAAGCCGCGGAAGCTTTGGAATCATTTCTCCGAGAAGCTGTGATTTGCCGTCTGGAAAGCGATGTGCCGCTCGGCTGTTTTCTTAGCGGCGGTGTTGATTCGAGCCTGGTCGCCGCATTTGCTCAACAGGGCCTTTCCGGAAAACTGAAGACCTACACTGTCGGCTTCCAAAACTCCGAAATGAATGAAGCTCCGCACGCCCGGAGCATCGCCAAGCATTTAGGGACAGATCATCACGAAATCATGGTCGGCCAGGAAACCATGCTGGCCGAGTTTGAAAACATTCTCGCGCTGGCGCCTGAACCGATCGGGGACGATTCCTTCGTGCCAACCCATCTGATCTCACGCGAGACGCGCAAGCACGTCACGGTCGCGCTCTCCGGCGATGGTGGCGATGAACTCTTCGCGGGCTACGACAAATACCGGCAGTACGTCGCCGCGCAACGGTTGCGTCGTTGGCTGCCACTCCCGTGGCGGGCACTGGCGCGTCTGCCTTTGAGTGACCGCCACATAAAGGCCGCCGAAGCCCTCGCGAACGTTGAGCCCCGCCAGTTGGCCCGCTGGCTTTCGTCGCTGTGGAAACGGAACGAATTGCCGGAGTTGTTGAGCGCGGCCGATACTGCCGGAGAGAGACTGGATTTCTTCGACCAACGTTGGGCGGCGTGGCGTGATTTTCCGGACATCGAGCGGTGGATGCTCACCGACATGGAAACGTATCTGGAAGGAGACATTTTACCCAAGGTGGATCGCGCGAGCATGGCGGTTGGATTGGAAACGCGTAGTCCCTTCCTTGATCATTTTTTCATCGAGCAGGTCTTGCGCTGGCCCAACCGTGCCGACCCGGCGCGAGGCGGGAAAGCGATTCTGAAAAAAATCCTGGCCCGGCACGTGCCGGAAAAATTGTTCCTTCGCCCCAAGCGCGGTTTTGGCATGCCGGTGGAGCATTGGTTTCGCGGCGCCTTGCGTCCGCTATTGCTAAAATACACGGGCGCGAAGCGAATTCAGCAACGGGGCTTGTTCCATCCCAAGCCAATTGAAAAAGCCGTGCGGCAACATCTTTCCGGGCGGCGTAATTTTGCCCGCAAGTTGTACGCGATGGTCGCCTTCGAGGTCTGGGCCGACCGGTTTTTTGGCGAAGGAGTTTCGTTAGCGTAGTCGCGTGCCGGTAATCGAAACCGCGCCGTGCGGATGGCGCGGATCCACGCGAAACCCCGCGCCCTCCAGCCATGATTTTACGCGCGGGAATGTCTGCGCATGGTCGTGGGCCGGCGAATACATGTCGAAGGTATCGAGCCGCACCCAGTCGCGAAAGTCGGCGTCGCTCAGTGGCACGGACTGGATGTGAGCGCTGGCGGCCGGCAGCAGGCGCATGACCGCTTTGCCCATAGTGCCGCGATGACGGGCCCAGCGCAGCACCGGCCAGCACAAGCGTTCCACACGATCGCTGAATCTCTCCAGGCGTGCGATGGACCATCGCTTGGTCCACGGACGCAGGAAATTCTTGAACGCCATCGTGCCGACAAAAGATTTCCACGTCAGCTCGTAAATCCATAGCCCGACGCTGCCGTCGACGGCAACTTTGTCGAGCAGGCTCTGGACGGACTTCTTCGGATCCGGCGTGTGCTGGATGACGCCGATGCAATAGACGTAATCGAATTGTCCGTCGCGGAACGGCAACTCGTAAAGCGAAGCCTGCACGCAATGGAGGCGCGGGTTGCTCCCAAGGTTGGCGCGGCACGGCTCCACGGCCGAACTGAGATCAAGGGCAATCACATGGGCGCCCGCCGCGAGGGCGACTTCAGCAAACCGGCCGGAGCCACAGCCAGCGTCGAGCATGAGTTTGCCTGCCAGTGCGGATGGGTTCCATTCCGTGATGGAATAAAAGCGATCTCGGGAAAACGTGGTCTGGTTTTGCGAGTCGAGTTGCAGCCGGGCATAGCGGGTCCATTGATGGCCGAAGGTGGCAGCATAGTTCTCCTGCGGGACAAAACGCGGGATCCCGCGGACGACCGGATAAGCAACCGAACAGCGGGAACATTCCAACACGCCCTCCTCGATTTCAGCCGCTTCCTCGCGCGCCGTAACGGCAAGTTCGCCGCGGCACTTGGGACAGACCAGCCACTCCAGCAGTTTGCGCCGCATAGCGAGTCGAACTGTTTTATTCTCGGGAATCAAACACACACATGCGGGCGCAATCTGTGTGAACGTTTCGTGGTTTTCAACAACGAAAAGATTTTCGCGAAAAAATCGGGCGGCTGCTGTTGAACACGACCTTCGCCAACTCACCGCAGAGTCTTGCCCATAATTTCATCGAACTGCCGGTTCCACGCGGCGGGCGAAACATGTTCGTTGAGCCAGTGAAGCCCGCGCTCGCCCATGACCCGGCTCATTTCCGGATTCCGAATGAACCCCTGCAGCACTTCGACCCACACGCCGGTATCACCCGGCTTGAGCAGACGACCGGTTTGGCCATCGGTGATCAAATCTTTCAAGCCACCGAGGTTGCTGGCCAGCACCGGTCGGCCCTGCTCATACGCCTCATACACGACCGTGCTCAATGGCTCGGCCCACAGGCAGGGAAACACCACGGCCCGACAACCCGCGACCAAGCGGCGCTTCTCCTCGCCGCGCACGAAACCGATCCAACGAATATTTCCCGCCGTGCGGTGGCGGTAATAATCAGCCAGCGGTCCCTGCCCCGCCATCACGAGCGGCACGTTCTTGAATTCGGGCCGCTCCCACATTTCGATCAGGAATTTTACTCCTTTCTCTTCCACCATGCGGCCCAAGAACAAAAAGTAGCCGCCGTCAGGCTCGTTGGAAACGGGCGGAGAGATGTCCCATGAATGTCGGAGCACGTGAACTTTATGGCTCGAGAAACCTGCGCCTTCAAATGTTCGCTTCATGTCGTCACTCACGGCGATCCAGGCTTTTACGGCGTCGAAGTCGCCGCGCAGTTTGATCTTCTTGTAACCCAGCGCCAGCCAGGCCGTCAGGAACCGTCCGCGCCAGGAACCAGACCAGATTTCCTTCCACACCAAAAAAGGATCATCCGGTTCGAGCGTGTGATTGCGGGCGCGCAGAGCGCCGCTAGGACTGACCGGCCGGTAGTTATGCAGCCAATGGATGACCGGCACGCCCAGTTCCAACGCCGTTCGATAGGCGCCCAACGAAATGACCGGTACGACATTGTGAAAAATCCACGCATCGGGCTGGACCTTGTCATGGATTTCGCGGAGTTGAGCCAAAGCCGCGGGATTGTTCCAGGTTAGAAACAACTGGCGCAATTTCGAGGGCGACTCGGGAAACATCCACTCCGCCGACGCCCGCCAATAGCGGGTGACCTGATGCCCGGCGAGTTCCAGGTGCGCCGCGATCCGTGCCACGGAATTTTCCTCGCCCCCAGGCATGAGATAACGGTTGAAGACCTGGAGCAGCCGCAATGGCCGCGTGGTACGGCCAGCGACGCGCGCGGGCGCTCGCCGGGCTGGTTCGACTGCCGGCAACTCTGCGGCATGGCGGGCAACGAACTTTTCCACCCGCGCCCAGACCGCTTCTTCACCCAGATCCCACAAGCAGTGCGCCAATGCGAAATGACAGTAATCGGAACATGGCCGGTACGGGCAGTTCCAACCCTCCACCCATTCCGAAGCCCGGTGCAGCGGCGCAAACAGCTCGGGTAATTGCGGCCCAAAGATGGTAAGAGTGGGCACACCAGTAAACGCCGCAAGGTGACCCGGACCCGAATCATTTCCGATAAACAACGCGGAGTGGTCCATCAGCGCCGCCAGTTCCGCAATCGTGCGCGGCGACGCTACGCTCAACTCACCCATGGCCAACCACCAGCCTTGTTGATCGCTGTCGCAAACCACTTGAACCGTAAGACCGCCTTCGCGCAGTCGCCGCGCGAGATTCCGGAAGCGCTCCAATGGCCACACCCGCACCGGTTGCGCTGCTCCCGTGTGCACGAGGATGTGTCCCCGCCTGGCAGGTGGAAAGGGAATCGCCTCGCGCAAGGGCAACTCCAGTCCGAGTGCGCCAGCCAAAGCGCGCCAATGCTCATAGCGATGTCCCAGCGGATCGGGCGGGGTGAGTGGTTGTGTCAGAAAAATCCGGCTTCCCAGTCGCGGAAAACCCAGCCGCGCGCGCGCGCCCGCCAGCATCAGCAAAAAGTGATCGCGCGGATCCCAGCGCGCAGACAAACCCACGTCGAATCGCCCGGCGACGAGAGTTTTTCCCAGCCGAAACAATCCACCCCACGGCCAGCGCCAAAGGCGATACTTGCCCTTGAACGCCGTCCATGGCGCGACGAACGGCAGGACGCGGACGCCGGGCCAGAGCCGCGCCTGCAAGTCTTGCGCGTAGGGCTTGGCCACCAGGGTAACATCGTACTTGTCGCTCGCTGCCCGCAGAAACGGCGTGGCGACGACCAGATCGCCCAGCCCCCACAGTTCGATGATCAAAAGCTTCGGCTTCACTGCGGTCGGTGCGCGATCAGGTAAGCAGACCAGCCAAGCCAGTGCACGCGCGCGGTGAATTTTTTGCGGCTCGGCGGGAGAAAGACAAAAAACAAATGGGATGCGGCAAACAGCCAGTTCCGCGATATCCCGGTAGCTTCGACCTGCAAACCGGCCCGCCGCGTCTCCTGCGCCAGTTCGCCGGTCGTGACGAGGCGAACGTGCGTGGCATCGTCATAGAAATTGAAGGTGAAGTCGCCCGTCGGCTGACCGCGCAGGCTCGGAAGCGTGAGCGATTTCGGATGTGGCGTCTCGAAATAAACGCGTCCGCCCGGCTTGAGCAATCGCGCGATCTCGCGCAACAGCAAGTCCAGTCCGTGCAGATGTTCGACCAGGTGCATGCAGGTGACGACATTCATCGAAAGGTCAGGCCACGGCAGCGCGTCGCGCTCGAAATCCGCATGCCGGAATTCACATCGCGGCGGATATTTTTCCGGCGCGCCAAACTTGTCCGCGGCAAATAATTTCAAATCCGGTCGCAGTTCCGCGATGTGTCCGAGCGTCTCGCCGTCGGACGAGCCGAGGTCCAGGAGAGTCCCGGACGGCGGCGACTGCGCCACAAACCGCGCGCGTGTATC
>CAZNOE010000056.1:0-15741 GCA_964574525.1 uncultured Bifidobacteriaceae bacterium | reverse complement strand
CAACGGGCCGCTACACCAACTCCGGCATGTCGAAGTTTTCGGAGCGCTTGAAAACCGGCTTGCGTTTGGCGTCTTCAATATATTCGAAAACTTTTCCTTCGTAGTTCCGGATGACCACGCGGTCGGCGTTGCGGCTCAGGACGTATTCCGGACTCACCGGCACTTTGCCGCCGCCGCTCGGGGCATCAATCACGTAGGCCGGCACCGCGTAGCCGGTGGTGTGGCCGCGCAGATTTTCCATGATCTCCAGCCCCTTGGCCACGCTGCTGCGCAAGTGGGCCGAGCCGGAGATGGGATCGCACTGATAAACGTAGTAAGGCTTCACGCGGCACATCAGGAGTTTCTGCACAAGCGCCCGCATCACGGTCACGTCGTCATTCACGTGGCGGAGCAATACGGATTGGTTGCCGAGCGGGATGCCCGCGTCGGCCAGACGGCCCAGCGCCTCGCGCACTTCCGTGGTCAACTCACGCGGGTGATTCGAGTGAATGCTGACGAACAGCGGGTGATATTTCTTCAGCATCGCGCACAGCGCGGGCGTGATGCGTTGCGGGAGGAAAATCGGGATGCGCGTGCCGATGCGCAGGAACTCCACGTGCGGGATGGCGCGCAGTTGTGCGAGTAGATGCTCCAGCTTCTCGTCGCTGAACAACAACGGGTCACCGCCGCTGAGCAACACGTCGCGCACTTCGGAATGTTCGCGGATGTAATTGATCTGCTGCGCGAAGTCGGGATGAAAATCGTAGCCCGTCGCGTTGCTGACAAGCCGCGAGCGCGTGCAGTACCGGCAATATGCCGCGCACCGGTCGGTCACCAGAAACAACACGCGATCCGGATAGCGATGCACCAGCCCGGGCACGGGCGAGTGCGAGTCCTCGCCGCAGGGATCACTCATTTCCCAGGACGCCGTGTGGGTTTCCTCGACCCGCGGAATGACCTGCCAGCGGATCGGGCAGTTTTCATCCGCCGGGTCAATGAGGTTGAAAAAATACGGCGTGATGGCGAGCGCGAGCTTGTGATTGGCAAGCTGCGTGCCGGCGTATTCCTCCGGCGTGAGCGTTGGCATCAGGCGCTGCAATTGTTCGAGCGTCGTGATGCGGTGTTTGAGCTGCCAGCGCCAGTCGTTCCAGTCGGCGTCCGGCACGTCGTGCCAGAAGCCGCGCCCGGCAGTATGGAATTGTTTGAGAAGCTGGAGTCGCTGGCCTGAAGGCGGCTCCTCGGCGTTTGTGGATGTCGTGTCAGTGTGCATTTTGGTTAGCGCACTATAAGTTTGAACCTCAGCCTGTCAAGTTGACCGCTTGATTGGCCTAATTATTTCGGAAAATCAGCGCAAATGAAACAGAAGCTCAAGGTGCGGGCGGCGGTTTTCCTTCAACCAAAGCAGGCGAAGATAAACCGTCCCCCGGCTTCATGGCTGCGCGCCGGGCGTCCAACACGTCGAGTTGTTTCACGGCTTCACGGACGAGCGTTTTGAGTTTGGTGTTCGGGTCGCGCGTGGTGGAGGTCAAAATCAAACCGACGTTGTCGCGTTGTCGGAGGTAGCTGCTGAGCACGTTGTAATAATCGGTGATCAAGCCCGCGAGTTCCGGCGCGGCGCGCAAGCGTATCAATTCGAGGTCACGCAATCTCGCCTGCAACGCCGGCGTTTGCTGCATTTGGTCCCATTCGCGGAGGATAAACTGAAGCGTTACTTCGGAGCGCTCGGGCATTTCATTTGCGACGCGGCGGACCTCGACGGGCGTGCGCACGATCCGGTCGAGTTCGCGCCAGCTTTCCTCAAGTGTTAAAAGACGGGCAGCGTCGCGGCCGGTGAGATTAACGACCTGCAACGACCACCATTTTTCCAGATCAAGCTGTTGGGCGAAGTGTGCGTGGAACGCGCGGAAGAAAGCCGTTTGCCAGTTGTAACATCCGGCCAGTCCGTCGAGCATCGCGCGCGCGCACTCGCGGCCATCTTTCAAGCGCAGCAGTTCCGTCACAAACAACTGCGCGCTGTGGCGATAAGCGTCGCCGGTTTCACCGTCGAGTGCCTTGCCGCCCGGCCAGCTCAATTCTTCGAGCGTGAGCGGCGGGCGCGCGAGCAAGTGGCGGCGCGCCTCCTCAAGCGGGTCAACCCAGATTACGCGCCTCGAGCTTGCGGTCAGCATCGCGGCCGGAGGCTCCTGTTTGCGCGGGTCAGCTCTGCGGATGTCAAAGACTGTCGGTCCGATGGCCTGTCCGTCCGCCGTCCAGCGCGTTTCCAGTGGGGTCAGTTCGACATCGGGCATGGCCAGCAAGCGCTGGGTCAACCCCTCGGTGAGCCACACGGGAATTTCCGCGGCGCGGTCGCCGGCCTTGCGATTGGCCAGTTCCATCAGCAGCGTCTGCACAATCGCGCGAATGAACCGCTGCCGTTCCACGGATTGCGGCAACGCCAGACGATATTTCCATCCATCGCGAAATCGCTCGGAGACGATGGTCACAGGTTCGTCGAGAGCGCGGACGGGCTGCAAGTGGAGGTGTATCCGGCCCTGCCAGGGCGACGCGTCGCCCAACTCCCGATAAACCGCCTGCTTGATGCGTTCACTGGTGACGGCCAGCCGCGCGGGCGACAACTCGATGTAATTCACGTTGGTCGCCAAGGCCCGCACGATCATGGACGGCGAGGTCTGCGTCGCGCCGTGGACGACGAACTGATCCGACACACTGCGCACGACCCCGGCGTCAGGCCGCGCAAACTGCGCGTTCGCCGCACCGGCGAGGGCGACGACAATGCCTGTTGCAAAAACGCATTTCATGCTGGCCCGGACCAGAACCGGGACACGATCAAGTTTTTTCCGGAGATGACTTGGCGGCTTTGGTTTCCGGCTTGGCGGCTTTGGTCTCGCCGGTCTTCGCCGGTTTGCTCTCGCCGCCGCCGGCAGATTTGCTATCGCCACTGGCAGGTTTGGCGGCGTCGGATTCCTTCTTCGCCGCCTGTTTATAGCCCTCGCTGCGATAGTCAGTAGTGTAAAAGCCGCTGCCTTTGAAAATCAGACCCCCGCCTCTGCTGATCTTGCGTTTCACCGCGCCACGGCCCCATTTTTTTTGCGCACAAACATCTTGGGGACAAACCTTCAGCGCCTTGTCAGCGATGGGCTGAACTTTTTCAAACTCATTTCCGCACTTGGCACAAACGTATTCGTAAGTCGGCATAGTGAACGATTTAATGGCCAGCCTACCGGAGCGACGTCCAGGTGTCGAGCCATCGTCTGCGGCTTAACCTGGCTCTTAATCTCTGTGCGGCGGAAGCTTAGGATTAAGCGAAAGATTAGGCCCGAAAACCCAAGTTGAAACGCCGCCGTTGTTTTGCGAACGGGGAGCGCGCGCCTCTGGCGTGCGGTTTCCGGCGTCGCGCCGAAAACTTCGTGTCACTGACTTTTTTGTTCGCAGCCGACAGAGGAAGTTTGTGGTACGAAGGTTCGGGCGCGACGCCCGAACCCGCACGCGGGACGCGCACGCTCCCCACCTCAACCTGGGTTTTCGGGTTAAGAAGAGCATTTCGCGAAGCGCGGACACCTTGGGCCGGTTCTTGCCATTGCAACTTGCGTCCGCCCACTTATCGCGCATAAAGAAGGGCAACGATGAACTGGCAGCACCATCTCGTGGAGTTTTGGCCTCACCTCGCCGCCGGGTTCAGCCTGCTGGCCGCCCTGCTCGCTTCGATTCATGCCGTGCTCAACAAGCGGGATTCGCGCGCGGCGGCGTTGTGGCTGGGATTCATCTGGTTGCTGCCCGCCGTGGGTCCGGTGCTCTACATTATGCTTGGCGTCAATCGCATCCGCCGTCACGCCCAATCGTTGCGGGTTGGCCGCGGCCCGGGAGACGCCATTCCGAAGCCGATACCCGAAGACATGGGCGAACCGCAGCGCCTCGAAGCCGAACACTTGCGGATGCTGGCGCGCGTCGTGGATCGTGTGGCGACGCAGCCACTGGTTGCGGGCAACCGCATTCAAGCACTCGTGAACGGCGACCAGGCGTTTCCCGCGATGCTGGCCGCCATTGAGGAAGCGACCGCCTCCGTTTCGTTGGCGACTTACATTTTCGACAATGACCGCATCGGAAATCAATTCGTCGAGCCGCTGGGCCGGGCCGTGGCGCGGGGCGTTCAGGTGCGCGTGCTGATTGACGATGCGGGCGCCCGTTATTCCTGGCCCTCGATTGTGGGTAAACTGAAACACACGCACGTCCCGGTCGCCCGATTTCTTCCGACGCTCGCTCCGTGGCGGCTGACCACGATGAACCTGCACAACCACCGGAAACTTCTGGTGGCCGATGGCCGCATCGGTTTCACCGGTGGCATCAACATCCGCGAAGGCAACGTGCTGGCGGACAAACCGCGCCGGCCCGTGCAGGACCTGCACTTCAAACTTGAAGGCCCGGTGGTGACGCAATTGCAGGAAGCCTTCGCCAACGATTGGGCGTTCACCACCGACGAAGTCCTCGCGGGCGATGCGTGGTTTCCCGAGTTGAAGGAAAGCGGGAACGCCATTGCGCGGGTCATCACCGACGGGCCGGACGAGGATTATGACAAGCTGCGCTGGACGTTGCTCGCCGCGTTGTCCTGTGCCCAATCCTCCGTGCGGATTCTCACGCCATACTTTTTGCCCGACCAATCGCTCATCACGGCGCTGAACCTGGCCGTCCTGCGCGGCGTGCAGGTGGACATCATTCTGCCCAGCGTGAGCAATCTGCCGTTCGTGCATTGGGCGTCGCGCGCCATGTGGTGGCAGGTGCTCGAACGCGGCTGCCGCCTCTGGCTCACACCGCCGCCGTTCGACCACTCCAAACTGATGATCGTGGACAACCACTGGGTGTTCCTCGGCTCGGCCAATTGGGACGCGCGCAGCCTTCGGCTCAATTTCGAGCTGAACGTGGAGTGTTACGGGCGCGAGTTTGCGGACGAGATGGAGGCGATTGTGCAAGGCAAACTGCGCGGAGCGAAGCCCGTCACGCTTGAAGAAGTGGATGGCCGCTCGCTGCCCGTGAAATTGCGCGACGGCGTGGCGCGGCTCTTCACACCGTATTTGTAGCGCACAGCTTTCGCATGGCGGCACTACAAAACATTGTCACTCATCACCGATAGACTCATTTCCGACAAAGGTGTGAAGTATGGAGCATGCGAAAGCGTGATCCCATCCTTAGCTCGTTTGGCCAGAGTCTGGCTAAACACCGCCGGGGCAAAGAACTTTCCCAGGAAGCGCTTGCCGAAAAAGCCGACCTCGATCGCACTTATCTCAGCGACATCGAACGCGGCGTTCGTAACCCTGGCATCCGGAACGTCGTTCTGATCGCCAAAGCACTGGGCATCACTGCTTCCGATTTGCTGAAAGGCGTGAAGGGGTGAGTCAGATGCGAACGATCCGGCTCAAGATTTCCGACCTCTTTGAGTTTGAGGGTCAGGCCGTTTCCGGAACTCCGGATACCGCGACGGTCACGGCTCTTGCTCTCAAACAGTTTGGATTTCTGCCGCAGCCAGTTCTGGTTCAAATCGAAGGTGACGAAGTGGTAATCCGACACCCGGAAGAACCTGCTGCCGCCCAAACCGAAGCCGCACGGCTGGCCGACAAGGCGGGCAAGCGTGCGGCCGAGGGCAATTACGCCAAGGCCATCGGCATCCTGAAGCGCGTTTTGGAATTGCAACCCTCGCTGCACCCCGCCCGCCGCGACCTCGCGATGGCTTACGTTGAGATTGGCGACGTTGAGAACGCGACCAATCACTTGATCGAAGTCCTCCGGCTGAATCCGCGCGACGCGTGGAGCTGGGTGGTGCTTGCCAATCTTTACATTCGCGAGAAGTCAGACCAGGACACGGGTGAAAAGTTTCTGCGCAAGGCGTTGGAGATCGCGCCGAACGATGCCTGGGCTTTGAACAGTCTTGCCGCCGTGGCTCACGAGCGCGGCAAGACCGACGAGGCGATCAAGCTGTTTGAGCAAGCCATCGCGGCCAATCCTGAGTTCGCGAACGCTTACTACGGCGAGGCCCTTGCCCACAACTCCGCGCAGAAGCCCGACGCCGCGCTCGCAACACTCCATCGTATGTTCGCGCAGGCCAAGCGGCAGGATGCGCGGTCGAAACCGGTTCACGATGGGGCGCGACAACTCTTCGCCAAACTGCAAGTTGACCTCGCCGAGCGCAATCAGTCTGAAGCGTTCAAGCTGGTCCAGAATTACAAAGCCGGCATGGAAAAGTTGTCCGGCTATCCAATTCGGATTCAGGAAGAGGATTTCGAAAGCAAGATCGGGGCGACCATTCAGATGGCGTGGAAGCACAATCGTGACTTCCATTTGTTGAAGATAAGAGCGGATTACCCCCCCCCATTAGTCGCCCACGTCGAGAGCCACGAACTCACCCACCTCAAGCTCGAATCCGAAGCCCGCCAGGTTGGCAAAAATCTCTTCTTCGCCACCACCGCCAGGACCCGGGACACAGCCATCCGGTCGTTCGCGGGCGACATCCGCAAGTGGGAAAAGGCTGGCTACTCCGAACAGAAAATCACCGGGCTGACGCTGACGCTGGTCAACGGCCTCTGCGAATTCCTGTTCAACTGTCCGCTCGACATGCTCATCGAGCGCCACCTGCGCGCCACCTTCCCGCCGCTTCAGCCCGCGCAATTCGTTTCCACCCGGCTGATGGCCCAGGAAGCGTGGCAGACCAGCAGCAAGCCGGAAGTCCGCCGGTTCACGCCCCGAAAAATCCTGCTCGCCAGCCTCGCGCTGAATGGAGCTTACGCGCTCTTCCTCGATGATTTGTTTGGCGGTGCAACGGAAATTACCGCGCCGTATCGCCGGGAGGAAACTTTCGGCCTGTCGCAAAAGCTCTGGCAGCACTGGCAGGAACGCGCGAAGAACCTTGGGCCGGGCGAAGAATATCGGTTGGTGGACGAATTTGCCGACATGACCGGGCTTCGCGATTGGTATGAATGGCGTCCTGACCCCGGCCATCACGAGGCGACCGCCGAACCGCTCAAGGAAGGCGCAACCAATCCGGCCCTGCTCACGGCCAAGCAACCGGCGGCGGTTTTCTACTTCCTCGACGCCTTCAAACGGTTCGACGGGATGACACCGGAGCAGGTGCGCGACGTTGCGTATGAGATCGCGCTGCTGGGTCGGAGCGGACTCGACTACGCCGCACCCGACGAGAAATACGAACTCCGCGCGCTGCCCGACCGGAAATTTTCCGGCCTGCACCTCATGTGCCTCATGTATGCGGGCTTCAAGCGCGTCGCGCCCGAGCACGAAGTGCAGATGGATTTGAACGACCCGTTCCTGACGGCGCTTCAGATGCACAAAAACGGAGGAGTTAAACAATGACGCTCCACTGCCAAGTCAACTAGCCATGCCCACTGAAACCCATTCCCAAATCGCCAGCTTCATTTGGAGCATTTGCAATCTGTTGCGAGGGCCGTACAAGCGGAATGAGTATCGCAAAGTCATCCTCCCGTTGACGGTGCTGCGCCGGTTCGATTGCATTCTCGCACCTACGAAGGCTGCGGAGCTCAAGGAACATGCCGCCATCAAGGCCAAGGGCGAGAACATCATCCGCCACCGCCTCTCACAGATTACCGGCGTCCCTTTCTACAACCTGTCCAAGTTCACACTCGCAAAGCCGCCCGAAGGCAGTGGCCTGAACGGCCTGCTCGACGACCCGAATCAGCTCGCACCAAACCTCAACAGCTACATTAACGGTTTCTCGCCAAACGTCCGCGCCATCATGGAACGTTTCGGCTTCGACGTGCAGATTGCCAAGATGGCAGAGAAGGACCTGCTCTACCTCGTCATCAAACAGTTCGCCGCCATTGATCTCTCCCCGCAGCGCGTGGATCCCATCCAGATGGGCTACGTCTTCGAGGAACTCATCCGGATCGGTGCGGAACAATCCAACGAGGAAGCCGGGGAACACTTCACCCCGCGCGAGGTGATCAAGCTCATGGTCAATCTCCTCCTCTCGCCGGAGAAAGACCTCGCCCGCAGCCACGTCGTCAAAACCATTTACGATCCCACTTGCGGCACGGGGGGCATGTTGTCCGTCGCCGAGAAACACATCCGCGACCTCAACGCCGACGCCCAGCCCAAGCTCTTCGGCCAGGATTGGAACGACGAAGCCTGGGCCGTCTGCAAATCCGACATGCTCATCAAGGGCGAGGACGCCGACGCCGTCATCCTCGGCGACACCTTCACCAAGGACGGCTTCGACCGCGCCGCCGACGGCAAGAAATGGACCTTCGACTACATGCTCGCCAATCCGCCCTTCGGCGTGGAGTGGAAGCAGCAGCAGCGCTACATCGAAAACGAGCGCGACACCCTCGGCTTCAGCGGACGCTTCGGCGCGGGCACGCCCCGCGTGAATGACGGCGCGCTCCTCTTCCTCCAGCACATGCTGGCCAAGATGCGCGCCCCGCAGGACGGCGGCAGCCGCCTCGCCATCGTCTTCAACGGCTCGCCCCTCTTCACCGGGGACGCCGGCGGCGGCGAAAGCGAAATCCGCCGCTGGATCATCGAGAACGACTGGCTGGAGGCCATCGTCGCCCTGCCCGAGCAGCTCTTCTACAACACCGGCATCTCCACCTATCTCTGGGTGCTCACCAACCGGAAGGAAAAGCCCCGCAAGAGCAAGGTGCAGCTCATTGATGCCCGCCCGTTCTGGGTGCAGATGGAGAAAAGCCTCGGCAACAAACGCCGCCGCATCGGCGACCCCTCCGACAAGGAGAAAGACCCCGACCACATCGGCGAACTCACGAAAATCTTCGGCGACTTCCGCGACGGCCAGACGCGCACCTTCACCGAGGAAGACCCCGTCACCCACCAGCCCGTTCAGCGTCAGCGCGTCGTCAGCAAGATTTTCGACAACGAGGACTTCGGCTACAACAAGATCACCGTCGAGCGCCCGCTGCGGCTGAACCTACAGCCCAGCGCCGAGCGCATCGCCCGGCTCGACGACGAGAGCGGCTTCAAGAACCTCGCCACCAGCGCCAGGAAAGACCCCGCCGCCCGCCAGCAGGAAATCGAGGCCGGCAGCAAGCGACAGGAACAAATCCGCGAACTGCTCCGCGCCTTCGGCAAAGCCACCAAGGAAAAGCTCTTCAAAGACCGCAAGGCGTTCCTCACCGACCTGCGCCCGCTCGACCGCGAGCGCGACGTGCGCCTGAGCGCCCCGGAACTCAAGGCCGTGCTCGCCGCCCTCGGCGAGCGCGACGACACCGCCGAAATCTGCCGCGACCGCGAGGGCCAGCCCGAGCCGGACGCCGACATGCGCGACACCGAGACCGTGCCGCTCAAGGAAAGCATCGAGGCCTACTTCAAACGCGAAGTGCTGCCCCACGTGCCCGATGCGTGGATTGACACCACCAAGACCAAGGTCGGCTACGAAATCCCGCTCAACCGCCACTTCTACCGCTACGAACCGCCGCGCCCGCTGGAAGTCATCGAGACCGACATCAAGCGCCTCGAAGACGACATCATGAAAATGCTCAAGGAGGTCACGGCGTGAAGCTCCCGGCCTACCCGCGCATCAAACCCAGCGGCGTCGAATGGCTCGGCGACGTGCCGGAGCATTGGGAGGTGAAGCGCGTTTCTTTGTTGGCCAGTTGCGAAGCACGATCCTTTACCGACGGAGACTGGATTGAGTCGCCCTACATTACGGATGAAGGGGTGCGGCTGCTTCAAACCGGGAACTTGGGAATCGGTGAGTATCGAGAACAAGGCTATCGCTACGTCACTGAACAAACTTTTCGCGAATTGCGCTGCTCGGAGGTTCGACCGAAAGACGTTTTGATTTGCCGCCTCGCCGCACCAGTGGGGCGGGCGTGCCTCGCTCCGGACCTCGGGTGCAAAATGATTACTTCGGTCGATGTCTGTATTTTGAGACCTGCGCCGGAAGTCGATTCTCGGTTCGTCGTCTATTTCTTCTCCTCAAAAGATTACCTCGATTGGCTGGACGCGCTTTGTCGTGGAAGCACGCGCGACCGAATCAGTCGTTCCATGCTCGGTGCATTGCGAAGTCTTCTGCCGCCCCTCGCCGAGCAACGGGCCATCGCGGCGTTTCTGGACCGGGAGACGGGGTGGGTGGACCGGTTTGGTGGCGATGAAGCGGGAGTTGATCGAGCGACTGAAGGAGAAACGCACCGCGCTCATCTCCCGCACCGTCACCCGCGGCCTGCCGCCCGCCGCCGCCCGCGCCGCCGGCCTCCCCGAAAACCCGCCCCTCAAAACCTCCGCCCTCGACTGGCTCGGCGACATCCCAAAGCATTGGGTGGTCAAGAAGCTGCGTTACCTTTGTGAAATAACCACTGGCGACAAAGACACCGTTGATGCTGTTGATGAAGGCGAGTTTCCGTTCTTCGTGCGGTCACAAACAGTTGAGCGCATAGATTCCTACTCATTCGACTGCGAAGCGGTGCTCACCGCAGGCGATGGCGTTGGCGTGGGCAAAGTCTTTCATCATCACCAAGGGAAATTCGCAGTCCACCAGAGAGTCTATGTGCTGCACAATTTTCGGAATGTTTCCGGGCGTTTCCTCTTTATGTTTATGAAGGAATTCTTCGCACGGGTGGCTCTGAAAGGAGAGGCTAAATCGACGGTTGATTCCCTTCGACGCCCCATCTTCACGGATTTTGTCGTATTGCTCCCGCCCCTGCCCGAACAAGCCGCCATCGCCGCGTATCTGGACGAGGAGACGGCGAAGCTGGACGCGCTGGTGGGGAAGGTGGAGGAGGCGGTGGAGCGGTTGCAGGAATACCGCACCGCCCTCATCACCGCCGCCGTCACCGGCAAGATTGATGTGCGGGCGGTTAGCCGGTAGCCTTTGAATATGAATCGAGTCGCCATCAAACCGCAGTTGCTGCGCTGGGCAGGCGAGCGCGCGGGGTTTGATCGCGCTGATTTGGAACACAAGTTTCCCCACCTGGCTGAGTGGGAAAGCGGAGCAACCCAGCCGACGCTGAAACAAGTGGAGGCGTTTGCCAAAGCGACCTACACGCCGGTCGGTTATCTTTTTCTCCAGGAGCCGCCGATCGAGAAAGTCCCGATTCCTGACTTCCGGGCGATGGACAACGAGCGCATCGGCCACCCGTCCCCCGACTTGCTGGACACGATTTACGTCTGCCAGCAACGGCAGGAGTGGTTTCGGAATTACGCGCGCTCGATGGGTGAGTCGCCGCTGGCGTTTGTAGGTTCGGCGCGCGTGCAGGATGAGATTGTCCCCACGGCGGCGCGTATCCGAACGGAACTTGGTTTCGACGTGAACGAGCGTCGCCGGATGCCGACCTGGACGGATGCGCTACGACACTCCATCGAACAGGCGGACGGCCTGGGCATCCTCGTGATGTGCAACGGGGTGGTGCATAACAACAACTACCGGCATTTAGATCCCAAAGAGTTTCGCGGGTTTGCCATGGCGGATGATCTTGCGCCGCTGGTGTTCATCAATGGCGCGGATACCAAGTCGGCGCAGATGTTCACGCTGGCGCATGAGCTGGCGCACATCTGGTTGGGGCAATCGGCGGTGTCGGACTCTCAACCGACGGCTATTCCGGACCAGCAGGTGGAGCGTTGGTGCAACGAGGTTGCCGCCGAATTGCTTGTCCCGCTCGAATTGATGCGGCAGGAATACCATCCCAACGCCGAGCTGGCTGATGAAGCAAGCCGGTTGGCCCGGCGCTTCAAGGTGAGCACGCTGGTCATCTTGCGCCGCATTCATGACGCCGGCGGTTTGACGCGGCAGGAGTTTTGGGAGGCGTATCATGCGGAAGTGGCAAGGTTGCTCGCGATTCCGCGCGGGAGCGGAGGCAACTTCTATTTGACGCAAGCCGCGCGGGTGAGCAAACGCTTCGCGGCGGCGCTGGTCACGAGCACGCTGGAAGGGCAAACCCGCTACAACGACGCCTTCCGGATGCTCGGGTTCGCGAAGCATTCGACGTTCAAGGAACTGGGGCGCAGCCTGGGGGTGGGGGTCGCATGAGTTACCTGCTGGATTCCGACGTGTTCATTCAGGCGAAGAACCTGCACTACGGTTTGGACTTCTGTCCCGCCTTCTGGGACTGGTTGATTGCCACGAACGCAAACGGTCTGGTCTTCAGCACCGAGAAAGTTGGCGATGAAATTGACGCGGGGGCTGATGAACTCGCTGGCTGGGCCGCCGCCCGTGGCGACGGTTTTTTTCTCAAACCCGACGCAGCCATTCTGCCGGCTCTGGCCACGGTGAGCAGTTGGGCCACCGGGCAAAACTATGAACCGGCAGCAGTGAGCACATTCCTGCAGGTAGCTGATTTCTACCTTGTGGCTCACGCGCTGGCCCACGGCCATGTAGTCGTGACTCATGAGGTCGCCGCCGCTTCGACCAAAAAGATCAAGATTCCCAACGCGTGCATTGGCGTTGGCGTTAAGTGCATGAGTCCATTTGAAATGCTGCGCCACGAGCGGGCGCGTTTCGTCCTTGGACCTCAATCATGAGCCAGACCACCGAGCGCGCCTTCGAATCCTACGTTGAGGAAATCCTACTGACGCGCGGCGGCTGGAAGTCCGGCAGCGTTGCGGAGTGGGACAAGGAGCGGGCGTTGTTCCCGGCGCAGGTGTTCGCGTTCATTGCCGACACACAGCCGAAGCTCTGGGCTGAGATGCGAGTGCTACACGCAACGGGGTTGGAGGCGTTGCTGCTCAACTCGCTGGTCAAGGAACTGGACGCGAAAGGCTCGCTGCATGTGCTGCGGCATGGGTTCAAGTTTTACGGGAAGACCTTTCGTCTTGCCTACTTCAAGCCCGCACACGGCGCGAACTGGGAAGTGCTGGAGCAGTTCGGTAAGAACCGGCTGACAGTGACGCGCCAAGTGCCTTGTCATCCCGGCGACAACCGCACGCTCGACATGGCGCTGGCCGTGAACGGGCTGCCGGTGTCCACCATCGAGTTGAAGAATCCCGGCACGAGTCAGAACTGGCGTCATGCGGTGCGCCAATTCAAAGAGGACCGCGACCCGCGCGCGCCGTTGTTCGAGTTCAAGAAGCGGGCATTGGTGCATTTCGCCGCTGATTCGGAAGAGGTTCACATGACCACGCGGCTGGCGGGGGAGAAGACGTTTTTCCTGCCGTTCAACCGGGGCAGTCATCCGGGCCAAATCATTTGCGGCGCGGGAAATCCGCAGCATGAGTCCGGCTACCGCACGGGCTACTTCTGGGAGGATGTGCTCCAGTTCGAGAGTTTCCTCGATATTCTCGGCCACTTCATGTTTCTCGAAAAGAAGGAAGAGAAGGTGGAGGACGGACGCGGCGGGCATCGCTGGGTGACGAAGGAGACGATGATTTTTCCGCGCTACCACCAGCTTGATTCGGTTCGAAGATTGGTGGCGGCGACGCGCGGCGAAGGACCGGGCCGGAATTACCTGATCCAGCACTCGGCGGGCAGCGGAAAGACGAATAGCATTTCGTGGCTCTCACATCGGCTCGCCAGTCTGCACACCGCCGCCGACGCGAAGGTCTTTGATTGTGTCGTGGTCATCACCGACCGACAGGTGCTCGACCGGCAATTGCAGGACGCGATTTACCAGATCGAACACGCGCAAGGCGTAGTGAAGGCAATTGACCAGGACTCGAAGCAACTGGCGGCGGCGCTGATTGACGGCACAAAGATCGTCATCACGACGCTGCAAAAATTTCCCTTCGTGCTGCGCGGTCTGCTCCATGCCGCCGGCGCGGAAAGTCAGGAGGAAGCGACTGCCGAGCAGAAAGCCGATGCGGCCAAGTGGCAGGCGGAAATCGCCAAGCGCCGCTATGCGATCATCGTGGACGAAGCGCACTCCAGCCAAAGCGGCGAGACGGCGCGCGAGTTGAAGGCCATCCTCGGCGCAGCGGCGCAGGCGGAGAACGGCGAGGATGAGCCAGATTGGGAAGACCGCTTGAACCAAGTGATGCAGTCACGCGGACGGCAGCCGAACTTGAGCTTTTTCGCGTTCACCGCGACACCGAAAGGCAAAACGCTGGAGTTATTTGGGCGCAAGGGTTCGAGCGGACTGCCGGAAGCGTTTCACCTTTACTCGATGCGGCAGGCGATTGATGAAGGTTTCATTCTGGACGTGGTGAAGAACTACACCACCTACGCCACCTATTACCGGCTGGTGAAGGCGGTGGAGGATGATCCGAATCTGCCAAAGAAGAAGGCGGCGCGGGCGCTGGCCAAGTTCATGAGCCTGCATCCGCACAACATCGAGCAGAAGACAGAGGTGATGGTGGAGCATTTCCGGCAGAAGGTGCGGAGTCATCTCGGCGGGCGAGCGAAGGCGATGGTCGTCACGTCGTCGCGCCTCCATGCAGTGCGGTACATGCAGGCGTTCGAGCGCTATATCGCGGAGAACAAATACACGGACATCCGCCCACTGGTCGCCTTCAGTGGCACGGTGAAAGACCCGGAGATTCCGGGCGAAGAGTTCACCGAGCCGGGGATGAACACGGATTGCGTGAGTGGGAAATCGATCAGCGAAAAGCAACTGCCAGAGCGGTTCGCGTCGCTGGACTACCAAATCCTGCTGGTGGCGAACAAATACCAGACGGGCTTCGACCAACCGTTGCTCTGCGCCATGTATGTGGACAAGCGGCTCGATGGCGTGCAGGCGGTGCAGACATTGTCGCGCTTGAACCGGAAGATTCCCGGAAAGGAAAACCCGTTTGTCCTGGATTTCGTGAACGAGTCCGAAGACATCTACCGCGCCTTTAAGCCTTACTACGACGCAACGAGTTTGCAGGAAGGCTCAGACCCGCAGCAGTTGGAGAAGCTCAAGCACGAGTTGGACGCCGCGCAGGTCTATTTCTGGAGCGAAGTCGAGGCGTTCGCCCGCGTCTTCTACAAACCCGTCGCCCGGCAAAGCGCGCAGGATCACGCGGGGATGCAACTTCACCTTCAGCCTGCGGTGGATCGCTTCAAGGCGATGGAAGACGAGCCGAAACGCAGCGAGTTCCGCGAGAAGCTGAACGGCTACGTCAATATCTACTCGTTCATGAGCCAGATCATTCCCTACGGCGATCCCGCTTTGGAGATGCTCTACAGTTTTGGGCGACTTCTTCTGCCACACCTTCCGCTCGACCGCGACACCGAGCGCGTGAAGATCGGCGATGAAGTGGGCCTGCAATACTATCGTTTGCAGCGGATTTACTCCGGGGAAATTACCCTTCGCGAAGGCGATCCCGAAGGGGTGAAAAGCCCGACCGATGTAGGCACGGGCAAGGCGAAGGATGAGAAAGTGCCGTTGTCCGAGATCATCAAGGTGCTCAACGAGCGCTTCGGCACGAACTTCACCGAGGAAGACCGCTTCTTCTTCGAGCAGATTCGGGAGAAGGCCACAGCTAACGACCAGGTCGTAAAGCTCCGGCACGCGAATCCCTTCGACAAATTCCAACTCGGTCTGCGCCAACTCATCGAAGACATGATGGTGCAGCGCATGGCCGACAACGATACGATCGTGACCCGCTACATGGACGACAAGGAGTTCGGCAGCGCGGCCTTCGCTGTTTTGTCGAAAGCGATCTACGATTCGATTCCGCCTGACGGAACATCCGGCCACTAATGACCCGCCATGCACACGCCGGGCGGCATGGCCGGGGCGTTAAACCACTCGCCATTTATCTGGCCGAACAGCAAAGCCGGTTCGCGATGCCGGTGTTTGCAGGCGCGAGGTTTGACTCCAGGTTGCAAGAGGAGTAAAAGATCACCATGACGATTGAATTGCCAGACGTTCCCGC
>CAZNOE010000055.1:3711-15767 GCA_964574525.1 uncultured Bifidobacteriaceae bacterium | reverse complement strand
TGGTAGGTGATGGATTCGAACCATCGAAGGCGTGAGCCAGCAGATTTACAGTCTGCCCCCGTTGGCCACTTGGGTAACCTACCAGCCGCCCGAACCCGGGGCGTGGATTAAGCCAAACCGCCCCAGCCTTGTCAATCCGCGCACTCCCTCCTAGCTTGTCACGATGTTCGACACGTTAAGCGGCAAACTTCAGAACGCGTTCCGCAACCTGCGCGGCCTTGGAAAGATTTCCGAGGCCAACATCGCCGATTCCTTGCGCGAAGTGCGGCTGGCGTTGCTGGAAGCCGATGTGAACTTCAAAGTCGCGCGGGATTTCATCGAGCGTGTCAAAACCAAAGCCTTGGGGGCCGAGGTCGTCCAGACCATCCAGCCCGGCCAGCAAATCGTCAAAATCATTCACGACGAACTGGTGGACCTGCTCGGCTCAACCAACGCCGGCCTGAATCTCAGCGGCAATCCCAGCTCCATCCTCATGGTCGGCCTTCACGGTTCGGGAAAGACCACGAGCAGTGGCAAGCTCGCCCGCCTACTCCACAAACAAGGCCGCCAGCCGCTACTCGTTGCCGCCGACGTTTATCGTCCCGCCGCGATGGATCAACTGGAAACACTTGGCAAACAGGTTGAGATTCCTGTGTTCCTGAAACGCGGCGAAACGGATGTTCTGAAAATCGCCCGGGAAGCGTTGGACTTCGCTCGCGCCAACAATCGCAACACACTTATTTTCGACACCGCCGGACGACTTCAAATTGACGAGCCGCTCGTGCAGGAACTCGTGCGTTTGCGCGACCTCGTGAAGCCGCAGGAAATCCTGCTCGTGCTCGACGCCGCCACCGGCCAGGAAGCCGTCAACGTCGCCACACATTTCGATCAGGCGCTGAACGTGACCGGTTCGATCCTCACCAGACTCGATGGCGATGCGCGCGGCGGCGCGGCGCTAAGCATGAAGGCCGTTACGGGCAAGCCCATCAAGTTCGCCGGAATGGGCGAAAAACTGGAAGACTTCGAGCCATTTCATCCCGAACGCATGGCCTCGCGCATCCTCGGCATGGGCGACGTGGTCAGCCTCGTCGAGCGCGCGGCGGAGGCGGTGGACATTGACGACGCGAAGCGCATGGAAGAAAAGATGCGCAAAGGCCAGTTCACGCTGGAGGATTTTCTCGAACAGTTGCGTCAGATGAAGAAGCTCGGTCCGCTCGAGAATATCGTCGGCATGTTGCCCGGCGGCTCGGAAGCGCTCAAAGGCGCGGACCTCTCCAAGCAGGAGAAAGAATTCAAGCACATGGAAGCGATGATCTGCGGCATGACCCCGCAGGAACGGCGCAGCCCGCAAATCCTCAACGCCAAACGCCGCATCCGCATCGCCAAAGGCAGCGGCGTGTCCGTGACCGAACTCAACACCATGCTAAACAAGTTCGGGCAGATGCAGCAGATGATGAAAAAGATGGGCAAGTTCTCGAAGATGATGGCCCGCATGGGCGGCGGCATGCCGGGGATGTTGCGGCGGTGAAGAATAGCGGATCGAGTATCGGGACAGGATCGCGCAATCGCGAATCGCGCGCCACGCTTGCGTGAAAGCGTCCGCCGTCGTAGCATCGCTGCATGACCGAAATCATCTTTGAAGTCCGTGAGGACGAGGTGGATGGTGGTTACACCGCTTCGGCTTTGGGCGTCGGCATCCACACGCAGGGAGACACGCTCGACGAACTTCGCGCCAACGTGAAGGAAGCGGTGGACTGCTATTACGACGAGACGATGGAAGTCCCGAAGATTATCCGGCTGCATTTCGTTCGCGACGAAGTCCTGGCGCGATGAAGTTGCCACGCGATGTTTCCGGCGCGGAATTGATCAAAGCGTTGCGCACTTTGGGTTACACCCCGGACCGACAACGTGGCTCACACATCCGCGTTACCACACTGCAAGGTGGACAGCATCATGAAGCCATTCCCAACCATGATTCCATCAAAGTCGGAACGCTTTCCGGCATTCTCAAAAGCGTCGCCGCGCACCACAAGCTAACCGTGGATGAGTTGCTCCAAAAACTTGATCTGTGATGAGATGATGGCCCGCATGGGCGGCGGGATGCCGGGGGATGCTGCGCCGCTAACGTAGGACTGTGCGTCCCGCCTGTCTCTGACCGAAAGACCAACCGCGAAACACGCGAAACACGCGAAAACTTCACCCGCTCCGCGCTGGGGAGAGACCGACGCCACCCTCCCCCACCCGCTGCGCCAGCGCCTGCGCGGCGAGTCGGATGGGAGAGGGGCTGGGGGTGAGGGCATTGGGTGAGGTGATTCCCAAGCCGCTGATTGACGGGTGAACGCTGATTCAAAAGGCTCGCTCTGGCCGAAACTCTCTGGCACAAAATCACGCAAGAGAGTCCATGAAAAGTCTTGCGCAATGCGATCAAGAATTTGCGAGCGTACTTCAAGAGAAGTGTCCGCAATCCGAACGTAATCGTGCTGGCGTGTTTCTCTCGGTCATCCCGAACAGACAAACTTGGAATGAGTTTCTGACCACCGCGCAAGCGCAAGCGAAGTTTTGGGCCAACCGCCCGGATGTCTTTCCAAATGCTCTTTTGTTGCTCTATGCAGGACTGGCGTTTTACGAATACGACGACAATGTGTTTTGGCCTGCATTCGGTCGTTGTCTGCGATTGCCACCGTTACCCGGAAGCCAACAAACGGTTTGGAATAGAGCTTTTGAAAAATCCGTGTTGCGAGGTGGGTTTCGATTCTTTGACCAAAACTATGTCGGCTCTGCGGTTTATCTCGCCGGAATTCCTCTTTCGATGTGGGAAGGATTCCTCACGATTTGCCAATGGGCATTGTGGAAAGCGGATTGGGCGAGTCTTTCCGATCAGGATTGGCAAGACACCATGCAACGCCGACTTGGAGGACACAAACGGCTGATTCGTTTTCTGACCGAGAACCGCAAGCCCACGGCTTCCGAGTTTATCCGCGAGATGCTCGACGCGCGGAAGATTCTTGCAGAGGACAACACCGCAAAGATTTCCACCATAGCGCAGGCGAGTATTCTGCGACGTGAGTATTTTGAGGAAGTGCCAGAGACTGCCGATTTTCTCCGCCCGCAAGACCCGGATTCGTTACTGGACGATAAGCCGCGCCTGCTATGGCGGGAGAAGCGTGTTGGAGTTCATCTTCCACCGGTGTCAGACGGCACAGGTGAATGGGAATGTCTTGGGCAGCGTGTTGCCGCCGCTGTCGTCGCGAGCGAAATGCCGCTGAATGGAAAAGCGTTTGCGTCGGGGCTGTGTGTGAATCTGCAAAGTGGCGAGCAGAGTTGCAGCGCGGACATGCCTGGCCTTCATCCTTACCGTTGTTTGATGAGCAGCGTCAGCGATTCGCCAATCTGAAGCGCAGTCGTTTGCCAACATCGGCGTATCGGTTGATTTCAAGGGAGCAACTTCACGTTGAAGCGACAGGCTGGACCATTGAGGCAAATGAAATGTCAGAATTGGAAGACGCAACGCAGTGCTTCGTTACTTATCTCTGGCCGGTTTCAGATCGTCCTCAACTCGTCATCAACGGCTGCCAGACTTTGCGGTTTGGTCGTGTAGAGCGGGTGAATCTCCGAATCTATTCCGGGAGCGAGAATTCCCACGTTCTTCGCTTTGGTTGGCGGGACGAAAATCTGATCGCCGAAAGGCTGCCGCACTTGGTTTTGGAAATCCCGTGCGGATTTCTGTCAGACGAAGATGTTTCCGACAACGAAATGCGGGCGGAGTTTGCGGTTCTGCTGGACGGCCAAGCAGCGAGCGGGCGTTGGGTGTGGTTTCAAAACTACCCGGAAAACTCGCCAGAGTGGGATTATTACGAATGGCGTTGGGACAAAGCACAAGTTCCGCAGCGGAACTACGAGGTGAAAGTGCGCTCCAAAAAAGTTGGCGACCTTCCTTTTGGTCTGCGTCCCAGCCAGCGTGTTACTATCGCCAGCCCGACCGACGATGCGTTGTGGCCGCGTCCGTCTCAGCTTGGGAAATTTTGGATTTGGACGTTGCTCGCACAAATCCAAGACGACCCGACTTGGGAAGAATTTTGGATCGCCCGCCAAGCCATCGCGGGATTTCAAGACCTGACGATCAACCAGAACGATTGGAAGAAACTTGAAGAACATGGCTACGTCAGGCTTCGCAGACAGTTCGCCATTCAAAAAAGCGCGCTCGAATTCAAACCGGGTGGAGGAATCGAGAGCGTTGCACACTTCGCCGGTTTGCCGAATCGCCTTTATTCGTTGGTTCAAAAAGTTAAGCCGCTTAAACCTATCAAGGTCGTGGAGGAACGTGGACTGCCGCCTTGTCTCGAAATCGTCTGGCCTGCTCACCAGCGCCAATTTATCCGCAGCGTTTGTCCGCAAGCGGAAATCACCCTGGTTGATAAATTATGGAATCGCTGACGAAACGCTTTGACGGCGAGGTTTTCCAACCTTACCTCGAACTTCTGAAATCAGGGTATCGGTTTCATCGAGCCTTTGATCATGCGCGCCAGTGTTGGTCGCAAGGGCTGACTCATTCCGAGCTAGTCAACGGCCCGTTTCTTGAACGGGCTTTGACTTACGCTCCCGGCGAATCGCTTGAAGGATTGGGTTTGGACAACAGAACAGCGGCAACAATCCGGCAACGTCTCGGCGGGCGCGGCCTGTATTTGCACCAAACCACCGCGCTTCAATTGGTTCTTCAAAACAAAAACGCAATCATCGCCACAGGAACGAGCAGCGGAAAAACTTTGTGCTATCAGATTCCGATTCTTGATGATCTTGTGTGCGACTCCGCGCCCGGTTTGCGCGCCGTGATCATCTATCCGCTGAACGCGCTAGTGAACGACCAGTTGAAAGAGTGGGAGCAAATTCTTCGCGCTCACCCGAAAATTACATTTGCCCGCTTCACTGGCCAGACGCCCAACAAACAGGAAGATTATGAGAAGTCGTTGAAGATTCAGATTCACCAAGAATCTCTTGAAAAGCATCCGCAGATCACACAGGCGGAGCGGCAACAGTGGGAGAAAAAGGAATTGGATCGTCATCTCAACGAAGCGCCGCAGAATCGCCTCAATCACCGTGAAGCGATCCGCCGCAATCCACCAAACATTCTCATCACGAACTTTTCCATGCTGGAATATTTGCTGGAACGTCCGGTGGACGCATCCATCTTCGATGCGGCGCGGCTCAAGTTTCTGGTCCTTGACGAAATCCACGCTTATCGCGGCGTCCAGTCCACCGAAATCGCTTTTCTGATTCGGCGACTGAAAGACAGACTGCGCGTGGACAATATCTGCTGCATCGGCACATCTGCCACGCTCGGTGGTAACGACGATGCCAGCAAAACGAAGGTCAGAAAATTTGCAGCCGACATTTTCGGCGCTCCATTTGACGAACTAAATCCAATTCGCGGCACACCGGCAACGCTGATTCTCAACCAACCATCGCATTGCCCCAAGCCTGCCGACTATGTGCGAGCCGCAACCCGACTGCACGAGAAGCCTTCTGCAAATGTCGGCGAACTATTTGATTCGGGCGTGAAGGTGGCGTCCTTGCGTGAGTGGTTGGCGGCGGATGAAAATCTTCATCGGCTACGAACCGAAATTCTCATCAAGCCGACGCGACTGGATGACGCGGTGGAAAGACTTTTCCCGAACGAAGAAAAGGAGAGTTCAATCACCGCCTTGCAGGCGCTCCTGGAACTTGTCGCAGCAACCAGCCATGACGAACAACTCGACGAGTTTTTGCCTTCACGACTTCACTACTTTTTGCGCGCCCAAGCTGGTCTGCATGTGTGCTTGCATCCTCAATGTCCGGGACGCGCGAACCAAGGGCCGGCTTTTTTTGTCAGTCGCAAGAACGAACAAACCTCGAAACGCCAGCCGATCGACGAATGCCCGGACGGTTGCTGTCCCGACTGCCATGCGGTTGGTCAGAAATCTTTGCTCGTCGAAGTTATGTCGTGTCGAAAGTGCGGATACTTGTTCGGAGCATTGCAAGATTTAGGGCCGCGCCACGCGCAGCGGCAAGATCGCAAGCCGGGCGAGCCGGACGCGACTTTTGATACATTCAGCACGGAGCTGGGCTGGGCCGCCGATTCGTTCTGGTCTTATTTCAGTGTTGACGGCGATTTGCCATTCCCAAGCCGCTCCAGCGCCGAAGACGAGGACGAAGAACAATTGACGTTGCTCGAAGTTCCCGCCGAAATCCAATGGTGCGTCTCGTGCGGGCGCAAACGCGGAACGGGCGCGAATAGCTGTGTCTGCGCGCAACCGCCATTGCGCTCGCTGAAAATCTTCCATCGGCAATGCGAAGCCAAGGACACGGCAAATCTCTACGCGCAAACCAAGAAACTGCTTTCCTGCTGTCCGAATTGCGGCGCGCGAAATTCGTCCGGCATCGAACCGCTTCAACGGTTTCAAGAGTCAGAGGATGAAACGGGCATGGCCATTGCCATTCCGCTGGCTCACTTTCAAGTCACGCCGCAAGTGAACCAGAAAGCGCCTGTCCGCAAACTGCTTTGCTTTGCCGATCATCGCCAGCGAGCGGCAGCGTTTCCTTCGTTGCTAGAGGAAGAAACTTTCACCCATGACTGCGGCAGAAAAATCACAAGACTCGTTCAACACGCCGGGAACGACGGCCTCAAACTAGCCGACATCGGCAGCCGATTGTTTCGTTGCACACAACCAGACATTCATGGAAGGCAGAATCCAGATTTCGACCCGGATTTTTTCCTTCCCGTCTCTCGCTTGCCCGATGATTTGCCTAGCGCATCCAGAGAACGTGAAACCGTTCTGCACAATCTTTGGGTTGGCGAGGCGTTGAGCTACTTCGGGATTCCTGATTCAGCTCGCGAGTCAGCGGAGGATTTGGGGTTGGTGACGGTTTCGTATCGCGTGGGCGACAATGAGCGCGTGCCGTTTCAAAATCTCATGGCGCGACACAGAATTGATGCACCCGCAGCGGACGCGGCCCTCCAAGTCCTGTTGAGCTTTATCCGAAAAATCAAAGCGTTCACATTGCCTGACGGCGTGAATCCCGACGACCCCGCTTTCGGCAGAGTGCGTGCGGTAATTTCTTTTGGCGAAAAGGCGGACTCGGAAAACAACATTCGCGGTTGGTTGCCACAAATTCGCGCTGACGGCGGCTACCGTCACAATGCGATCACAAGTTTTCTCTCGCGTCTGACTGGCATGGATGACAAAGCAGTTTTGGAATTGGCGCGCGAAGTGTGGGCGCTTCTCACAAGCAAAGGATTGCTCTTCCACTTGGATCAAGGCGATGCGTGGCAACTCGACCATGAACGTCTCATCGTTCGGAAAGCCAGCACACGGCACGAATGTTCTCGTTGTGGCTTCGTCACCGAATACTCGGCGAACAGGTGTTGCCACCGCAAAAACTGCGACGGCCAATTGGAAGCAAAGCCCTTTCAACCGGAAGCGGCAAACCTCGTGGCACGTTGGGTCGCAGGAACGGCAAGCCCTGTTTTCACAACGCTCAAATCAGAAGAACACACAGCACAAATCAACAAGGAAGTTGCCAAGCGTGTTGAAGATGATTTTCGTGCGGATGGAATTAACGTGTTGAGCAGCACCACGACTTTTGAGATGGGTATCAACATCGGTGACTTGCAAAAAGTATTGTTGCGAAACGCACCGCCCGTTAGCGCCAGCTATGTGCAGCGGGTAGGTCGCGCCGGTCGTGGAAAAGATAAAAACTCGGTTTGCGTCACTGTTTGCCGCCGCACGAAATACGACGCGGATGCGTGGCGTGAACCAGAGCGGTTGATGAGCGGCGCAATCCGACCGCCAACGGTGTTTCTAAAAAACCGGCTCATCGCCCAACGTCATTTCAACGCTGTCGTATTCGCCCGCTTTCTTCGCGTGAAGCTGGTTGATGAAGGAGTGCTTGGCGCGCTGACGGGACAAAAAGTGGCGTTAGAACCTTTGCTGCCAAGCTCACTCCGCGAGCGCATTACTCCGGCGTCCCGCAAATACGATACGAGCGAGAGTTTGGGGTTCACCGATTGGATGGCTGGCCAGTCAGCAGCGGGATTCTTTGCGACAAATCATTGCGAACATCTCCTCACGGCCACAGGCGGATGTGACGCGGCGAAGCAGGACTGTCAGAAAATGTTTGAAGGCGCTTTGAAAAAGATCACTGATGAACTTGAAGCTCTGCTCGAAGAATACAACAAAGTCCTCAAGACCTACGGTGCAAATGCCGCCGTTCCAATTGAGGATGCGATAACAAACCTGCTGCGTGCCGATGTCATCGCCGAACTCGCGCTTCAAGGTTTTTTGCCGCGCTACGCTTTTCCTCTCGATGTGACTACGCTGGAAACCAGCTTCTCTCGGTGGCAGAAAGACTCCGACGTTGAATTGAGCCGTGACCGCGCGATTGCCATATCCGAATTTGCGCCGGGTGCGCAAGTTGTCGCGCGCAAGCAAGTCTTCACAAGCGAAGGTCTTTACATCGTCGGCAAGAGCGACAAACCAGAACGCAAATACTATGCGCGCTGTGAAAGCTGCGACCAAGTTCGCGTTTCGCCAACCAAAGAACCGCTCGAAACGCCGTGCCCGGTTTGCCAAGAGCCGAAGGCTCACGTCCCCATCGCTCCGTTCGTCGAGCCGAGTGCGTTCAGCATTCGTTTGGACAAAACCAAACGCCCGCTATTTCGCAAAGCTGTTCTCTTACGACAGCGACAACCGCTGACTCATTTCACTGACCGAATTGACGATGCCCAGTTCAAATCACACGGGCTGTTCTCACTAGCCTTAAAGAAAGATGGTTCGCTTTTCCGATACAATCTCGGCCCGCGAAATGAAGGATTCGTTTTGTGTCCCGCCTGCGGTTGCAGTTTGCCAAAGCGCGAGTTCAAACCGGGAAAGCAGCACAAGCGGCTTCGCCCTTACGCGCGAGATATGAAATGCTCAAGCGAACATCTTTATGGCACTGCGGGCAAAGGCATCGCTTACGGTCACGAGTTCCACAGTTTCTGCTTGATCGTTCGCCCGTTGAAGCAGCCGGAGTCGGTCGAATCCTTGATGTTTGCGCTTCAAAAAGGACTCTGTCAGGTCTTGGAACTCGACAATTCGGACATCGGCGTTTCGCGCCGCTGGCTAAACAAGCGAACGGCGGAAAATGCGGGCATCGAAATTGTTCTCTACGACCGAACGCCCGGCGGTGCGGGCTTCGTGGAAGAAGGCATGAATCGTTGGGATGAAGTAGTTGCGGCAGCGCAATCGCTTTGTGAAACGTCCACGTCCCACCAATGCGACGCCGCTTGCTATGATTGCCTGAAAGATTTTGGAAATCAGCAACACCACGACGCGCTTGATCGAAATACTGTGCTGCGGTTTCTCAAATAATCAGCGTTTCATCAGCGGTTGAAAGTCTCCACGCCTTTGCAGCCTGGCGTCTTCCGCCTTCGTGACGCGCCAAAGCGCCACGCCGGCGCGATGGCGGTTGCGTTGAAAAGTTTTTGCGTGGTCGGCATGACTTACCCGCTCTCCAGACCCAGCTTCCGTAGAGCCTCGCGTGCCTTGATGATTGGGATGCCCTTGAAGGATAGCAAGGTCAGCAAGTCGTCGTCTCCGGAAACGATGGCATCGGCCTGAGCGGCCACGGCGCAGGCAAGAACCGGCAGGTCTTTCGGATCACGCAGTTCAGGCGGGAGTGGCAGGGGCGCGGGCGAGACGATGGTGACCTCCTCCGCCAGCTTTCGCGCCAGGATGTCTGGCGTTGTGGCTCTCGCGGCAATGCGCGCGGCAAACTTGGGTCGCGAAACCACGTCGGCAAACTCCGCCAGCAACTCGGGGGACAATGCCAGTGTGGCCATGCCGCACTCCACCGCGTCCACGAGTCGCGCGGGCGGGCCGTCCCACAGCGAACCGGAAATCAGCGTGCTCGTGTCAATGACGAGCTTCACGTGCGCGCCGCTCCGCCCGGACTGCGTCCACTTCTGCCTGGATTTCCTCCATCGTCATCGGCTCGCCGGGCTGGGCGCGGATTTCGCGGACCATTTCAAAAAAGCTTCGCCGGTCTTCCGCACTCAACTCGCGCGCGATGAGACTGGCTACGCGCTTCGGGTCAAGCAAACCCTTCGTCTTCGCCTGGGCGGCTACCGACTCGGGCAGATCCAGCTTGATCGTGATGCTCATAACACTTCAAAAGCTGGCGAAACTAAACACCCGATGCCGGGTGAAGTCAAACCGCAAGCAAGCGCGCATTCAGGCGTGGGCCAGCAGCAGCAATTCACTGGCCTCTTCCAGCAGAGCGACGGCCTGCTCCCGGCTGACCGTCGGAAAATCCTCCAGAAAATCGTCCAACGAGTCGCCGCCTTCCAGGTAATCAATCAAGGTGCGGGCGGGAACGCGCGTGCCGGCAAAGCACGGCGTGCCGCTCATGATCTCCGGGTCAACTTTCACAACGGAGCCATTCTTCATGCGAACAATTAAGCCCAGCCCCGCGCGAATGACAACCCCGCAATTCGGACCGCCATGATGCTTCCCCTCGTCCGAGCGTTGTCATCGCATATCGCGGAGGAATGCGCCGGTCTGGAATCCGGCGGCGCGCCAATGCTGGAGAAGGTTTCGCCGGTCACCGCTGATTTGATGCGCTGGTGGTTTCAGCAGGATTGCGAGGACGCGCGGGCGGTCAATTTTCATTCGGGGCAGCGTCAGGCGATTCTTCACGCCATTTACGCGCACGAGGTTTTGCAGGCGGAGACGCTGGTTGATCTTTACCAGAAACTCGCCGCCGAGGATTTGTTGACGGCGCGGCGGCTGGAAGAAGTGATGCGCAGCGGACATCCCAAGTATTGTCTCAAGATGGCGACGGGCACGGGCAAGACATGGGTGTTGCAGGCGCTGATGTATTGGCAGTTGCTCAATGCGGCGCGGTCGCCGGAGGACGCACGCTTCACACGAAACTTTCTCGTCGTCGCGCCGGGATTGATTGTCTATCAGCGGTTGCTCAATGCCTTTCTCGGCAAGGAGCGCAACGGCCAGAGGGATTTCAGCACGTCGGATTTGGCGCGCTACCAGGATTTGTTCGTGCCGGATGCGTATCGCGAGGAAGTTTTCCGCTTCGTGCAGTCCAACGTCTGCCCGAAGGAAGAACTGGGCGTGAAAGTCACGGCGGGCGGACTCATCGGCGTCTGCAACTGGCACGCGCTGGCGGATGCAGGCGAGGAAATCGAAGCTGAATCGGAAGTGGAAGCGCCCGGCCTGACGCCCGATCCGAAAGATGTGGCAGCCGCGGCGTTGCCGCTCTCGCCGGGAACGAGCGCGGGCAATTCGCTCGAAATGCTGAACCGTCGTTTCGAGCGGGGCGGCGTGCTGAATTACCTGCGCTGCAATTCAGTCGCGTGCGGGTGAAGGCGGCGGAGGCAGGAACGCTTTTCGGTTGAACAGTTCGCGTGACTGGCGTGGTTGCGGTTTTCGTTTCAGTTAGGGACAGGCTGGAAGCACTGTCCTACGCGGCCTTGCGTTCCGTGCGTTCCTTTGCTGCGAAGTTTCGCGCGTTCGTCACGCGGCTTGATTCGCGGTCGCGCGAGGGAAACGTCCGCAAACGGCGTCGTCCACCCAGATGTCTTCATCCAGTTCTTCCCAGCGCAGGGCGAGGCCGTTCAGTCGGAGTCGGGCTTTTTCGAGCAGGTTTTGCGGGGCGTTGGCGAGCAGTGGATACTTGGCGGCGGGAAAACTCACGAACCGGCCATCGGCGAGTTCCAGGCAGACCCGCCGGGCTTCCACCCAGCAGCGCGTGGCGACGGTTTCGGTTGTCGGTTCACTGACCATGCCGTTGAATATAGGCGTCAATCAGCTTCTGGCAATGTTCTTCCACGAGCCGTTGGATGCGGGAAAGTTCAGCCGTGGGGAACCCATGATTCGCCGCCAAGGACACGGGTTGCAGCCAGAACTTGGCTTCCAGATCATCGCGTTCCACATGAATGTGCTGCGGCTCGTTGTTCTCCCGCTGTAAAAGTGAAAACGATACGGGCCGATGCGCAACACGGTTGGCATGGCCGGAATTTGTTGAAGGGCGATGCCGATGTCAAT
>CAZNOE010000055.1:0-3611 GCA_964574525.1 uncultured Bifidobacteriaceae bacterium | reverse complement strand
CGCCAGCGCAGAACTGAACTGGCCGCAGTTTCGCGGGCCACGGGGCGATGGCTCTTCACTGGCCACGGGTGTGCCGGTTCGCTGGAGTGAAACCGATAACATCGCGTGGAAAGTGCCCATTCCCGGCCGTGGCCGATCATCGCCGGTTGTACTCGGCGATCACCTTTGGCTCACGCTGGCCGTGGAACAAGGCGTCGTCCGGACGAACATCGGACCCGACGACATGCAAACGGCTGAACATGTTTCGCTTGAAGCGGTCTGCCTCGACCGGGCGAATGGAAAAATTCTGTGGCGCACACAACTGTTCGCGGTGGACAAGCCGGACCCGGTCCATTGGTTCAACAGTTGGGCCACGCCTACGCCCGCGGTAGAATCGGGGCGGCTCTATTGCGACTTCGGCACGTATGGCACGGCGTGCCTGAACTCTCAAACCGGCAAGATTCTCTGGAAGACACGGCTGCCGCTGGATCATCAGGTCGGTCCGGGAAGTTCGCCGGTGCTCTACAAAAATCTGCTGGTGCTGGTCCGCGACGGACGCGACGCCCAATACGTCACAGCGCTCGATAGGAAAACAGGGCAACCCGTTTGGAAGACGGATCGTCCACCGATCAATGTCTCCAGCCTGAACTTGAAAAAATCCTTCGTCACACCTTTGGTCGTCAACGCGGCGGGGCGCAACCAGTTGATTTCGCCGGGGGCGCATTGGGTGGTTTCCTATGATCCCGCGACCGGGAAGGAATTCTGGCGGGCGCGGCACGGCACGGGTTTTTCCATCGGCTCCTGTCCGGTGTTTGGCGACGGCGTGGCATATTTCAGCACGGGCAGCACGAAGCCGCAGCTTTGCGCGTTCCGCGCGGACGGCGAGGGCGATGTCACGACGAATCTCATCTGGAAAATCACGCGGCAAGTGCCAGTCATGTCATCGCTCTTGATCCGCGGAAACGAACTCTACTGGACTTCGGATGACGGCCTCGCGACTTGTGCCGATGCCCGGACTGGCGACGCGCATTGGCAGGAACGCATGAACCAGCGACACTTCGCGTCGCCGCTACTGGCCGAAGGCCGGATTTATTTCTTTGGCAGCGAAGGCAAATGCACCGTGGTCAAGGCCGACCAAAAGTTCGAGAAGCTGGCGGAGAATCAACTTGAAGGCACGGTGGTGGCGACGCCCGCCATCGTTGATCGGACTATTTTTCTGCGGACGGATATGCATCTTTATCGCATCGGGAAGGAGTAGAACGGAAACGAACCCACCCCTGACCCCTCCCAGGAGGGGAACTGTTTTCGGACGCGCGCTAGCCTACTCCCCTCCTTGGAGGGGTTGGGGGTGGGTCTTTCGGCTCGGAACTTTTCGGACATCTTTTCCGGCAATCAGTCTTTGTTTCATCGCGCACTGGGCGCCGGCGAAGCCATTGCGTGCGCGCCTGCTGGCGGAATGAAATCGCCGAGCGCCCAGAGAATCCCGTTGAGCAAGAGTCGGCGGAAATTGGCGTCGGCGAAGTCATCCGGACTGCCGAGTGAGGTATAGAACACACGCCGATTGTCCCTGGTGTTGATCCACGCGACCGGCTCAACTTCGGATTTGCCATCTGCCGTTTGACCCGAAAGTAGCGACGTAACGGTGCCCACCGGATTCCGGCTGCGATACAGCGAGGACTTCGAGCGAAGCTCCGGCGGCACGTTGTTGAGTATGGAATTTGTCGATGTGCCGGCGATCTGCCTAACGACAGTCTCTGACCCGCTGCCATAGTGATTCTCGTAATCCACACCGAGGATTTCCTTGTCGAAATGGCGCCACGTGCGCTCGTCTGAAATGTCTTTGTCCTTCGGATCAAAAGCATGACTGGCCGTGCGGATGCCCACGACCGGTTTGCCAGCAGCGACGTGCGCGCGGATGGCGTCCATCATCGGCTTGGGTGTAGCGCGGCGGCGGGCGCTGACCACCAGCAGGTCGGCGTTCGGGATTGCCTCCCAGTTCTTGAAGTCAAAGTCGTCGGGCTTCTGTGACGCGGCAACGTAGCTGATCTCGTATCCGCGCCACGCGAGTTCCTTTCTCGCGAACTCAGGCAGCGTCTCCCAGGTGTGGTATTCGTTTTCGCCGATGATGAAGGTGATGCGCTTCTTCACGTCGCCTTTGAATCGGAACGGCTCGCCGCCAAGAAAATCGGCGCTCGCGATGCTCGGACACCAATATTTCTCGATGTGCTCGACGACCAGTTCGGTGCCGCGGAAATGCGACACCCACGGGCGCGAGCGATGGTTATACATGGCGTCGGTCAGGTCGCGCATGAGGACGACGTTCTGCCCTTGCGCGACCATTTGCCGGATCGAGAACGGCCGGCCCAGCACGCACATATTGACGTGAACGCCCATCACGATGACGTTCGTGATGCCGCGCTGGCGCATGAGGTAAAACGCCTCGGCGGAATCCGTGATCGCGTCGCCGTCCGCGATTTCGAGGACCGGATGCTGGCGGGACCACGCCCGGTTCGGTTTGCAGTCGGGGCAGCCGTCGCAGCCTTCGTCGGAGTCATCAATCGGCAGCGGCGGTTCCTTCTCGCCATTGAGCGAGCACCAGCCTTTCAAGGGCACCTTGGTTTCCACCTTGGGCGCAGACTGCGCGAGCTTCCGGCCCGGATGATCCTGGTAAAACTTCATCGTGTCGCTCGGGCAGTGAATGATGAAAACTCCTTTCGCCCGCGCGGCTTTGACAACTTCGTTCATGCGCGGGGCCATTTCGGTCACGCGTTCGGTAGCGTCCGGGCACCAATGCTTGTCCCACATGTCGCAGATGACAATGGCGCTGTGGCGTGCGTCCCATTCGGTGGTGCGCGCTATCGTCTGCCATTCATTTGTGCCGGCCGTGGCGGGAACACGGCTGCGCGTGTGAACGGTCAGCGTGTCAGCTTGGACCGAAACGACGAAAAGGACGAAGGCCAACAGGGAAAAGTTAAAGCCGCGGCGTCTGCATTGGGGTTTCATGACTGGACTGTGGCAGAAACAATCGGTTTTGCGCAATACTCGAGAGTTGTGGCGCGAGCCTTTGGCATGCGTGGGCCAGAGGGCTGAGCCGAATTGCGCTGAAGATGACATCTGATCGTTACGGAGTCATCGGCGCTCCGACATTGATGCCATGCTCGAGACAGTACGCGGCATACCTTACGTATTTCGTGGCGAAGTTTTTCAGGCGCGACCTTTCGCGCGGTGTCAGCGCCCGAACAATTTTCGCGGGCGCACCCAACACCAACGAGCCAGCGGGAATCTTCATTCCCTGAGTGACCAGCGCTTTTGCTCCGATGAGCGATTGTTTGCCCACAACTGCCCCGTCGAGAATCACCGAGCCCATACCAACAAGCACTTCATCACCAACCTTGCACGCATGCACGATGGCCGAATGCCCTACGGTCACATGGTTGCCCAAGATGCAGGGGAACTCGTCGGCGAGGTGCAGGACGGCGTTATCCTGAATGTTTGTATGATGGCCGACGACGATGCGGTTGATATCGCCCCGCAACACGGCGTTATACCAGATGCTCGAATGATCGCCGAGGGTCACGTCCCCAAGGACCACGGCACTCTTGGCGATGAAAACATTTTTGCCGAGCTTCGGT
>CAZNOE010000054.1:11392-16002 GCA_964574525.1 uncultured Bifidobacteriaceae bacterium | reverse complement strand
TCCTGCACCGCCTGCCGCACGTCCTTGCCTTCATAAAGCATCGCATAGACTTCTTCCATGATTGGCGTTTCGACGTTGTGCTTCCGCGCCAGTTCACGGGCCGAGCGCGCGGTCGGATAACCTTCCGCAACGGCTGTCATGCTCGCGACAATCGCTTCGGCCTTCTCGCCTTTGCCGAGACGCTCGCCGAATCCGCGGTTGCGGCTCAGGCGCGAGAAACACGTCACCATCAAATCGCCCAGACCGCTTAAGCCCGTGAATGTATCCGCCTGCGCGCCGCACGCTGTGCCCAGCCGGCGCATCTCGGCAATCGCGCGCGTCACCAACGCCGCTTTTGAGTTGTCGCCAAAGCCCAACCCGTCACACACGCCCGCGCCGATGGCGATGACGTTCTTGAGCGCGCCGCCCAGCTCCACGCCGTGAATGTCTGGGCTCGTATAAACCCGAAACGCAGGGCTGTGGAAAAGCGTTTGCACAATCTGCGCCGCGCCTTCATCCCCACTCGCGGCGACGATGGCGGTGGGCACGCCTTTGGTCACTTCGGTCGCCAGCGTCGGGCCGGACATGGCTACAATGCGGGCTTTCGGCGAATTCCCCTTGAGGATGTCCGACATGGTGTTGCCGGTTTCAAACTCGATGCCCTTCGTCACGCTCACGACAACTCCGCTGAACGAACCCAGACATTGGGTCGCGCTGCGAAATCCCTTCGACACACTGGCAACCACGACCAGTTCCGCGCTTCCGACCGCTTTGGATGCGTCAGCCTCCGCCTGGAGCCCAGCCGGCAACTCAATGCCCGGAAGATAACGCTCGTTGCGACCGGTCTTGCGGATGGCTTCAACCGTTTCCGGGAAGTGATCCCAGAGCGTGACTTCGTGTTTTCGCGCGGCCAACATTCGGGCCAGCGCCGTTCCCCACGCGCCGGCACCAAGCACGGTGATTTTCATGAGTCCTTTCCTTTGCGTTTAAAGCTGATGCGGCTCTCGGTGCCGTTGAGCAGCCGCTGAATGTTGCCCTTGTGTTTGTAAATCGCGAGCAGGCTCATCGCCCCGGTGACGGTCGTCAACACCACATCATGCCCGGTCGTGAACCACGTGGCGAATGGCAACACCACCCCCGCGGCAATCGAGCCGACTGAAACGTAACGCGTCGCAAGAAACAAGAGGATCCATACCGCCAGGATGATGAGCAGCGCCCACGGCACCAGGGCGACGAGCACGCCCGCCGAAGTCGCGATCCCTTTGCCGCCTTTGAAACGCAGCCAGCAGGTGTAGTTGTGGCCGAGCACGGCGAATAATGCTGCCAGTATTGCCGCGAGTAAATACGTTCCGCCCACCGAATCATTGGGTGACAGCGTCTGCACAATCCAAACGGACATCATGCGCACCGCCACCCATCCTTTCAACGCATCCACCAACAGCACGAAAATGCCTGCCGGTTTGCCCAGGATGCGAAACACATTCGTCGCGCCGATGTTGCCGCTGCCAACGGTGCGGATGTCCACACCTTTGGCCCGCGCCACCAGGTAGCCCGTCGGAATTGACCCAAGCAAATAAGCCGCGAGCGCAACGAGGATGTAAGCGGTGATTTGCACAGCCGAATTTAGAAGGCCGGACAGGAAACTTGAAAGTTCAAAATCACCGACGCATCGCGCCGCCCGAAATCATTTTTGCTTCAAAGAATCTTTCCCCTCCGTGAGCCACTCCAGCGAGAACCGCGCGAAAGTGATTTTCTCGTACGCGTGCTCATCGCCACGCTCATACAGGCACGCGATTTCCATATCCGGCAAAACAGTCAGACACGAATAGGCCGAATCGTTCGCGTGGATCGTCCGGCTCACGGGCCACGTTTTGCCGTCGTCGTAACTCAACCGCACCGTCATGTTCCGGCGGCGCTTTTCATCGGCGGGATTGGCGAACAAAATGCGGCTTCTGCCATGCTGGTCCGGCCACGTGTACCTGAGAATGCTGGCCTGGCAGACTGGCTCGACCAGTTCCACTTGGTCCTCCGGTGCGCTCCAGGTTTCACCGCCATCGCGGCTGATTGACTGCGCCCGCCGGCTTTTGCCGAAATAGGCGCGCATATCCATCAGCAGCGTCCCTTTTCCATCGGCCAACTCGACGACTTGACACTCATTGACTTTCGGGCGAATCGCTCCGCCGAGTTTCCAGGTTTTGCCATGGTCATCACTGTAAGACGCGTGCGACCCGTATTCGACCGGCAAGCCGCGCAGATTGCCGCCGGGCTCGTCATAAGTGTGATCGCATGGAATCACCAGTCGCCCGCGAAACGGGCCGTGCTTGATCTGAATGCCGACACCTGGACCAGTGGCATACCAACTCCATGACGGGTCTTTGACTGATTTCGTGATTTCGACCGGCTTTGACCACGCCTTTCCGTCGTCGTCCGAGCGGGACACCCAGACGGTGCGCGTGCCAAATCCCTTCTTCGCCTTGATGTCCGATTCCTTGTCGCGACCGTCGTTGTGCGTCATCAATAGCCACATCACGCCGGTGGCCTCATCGAGCACGGCGCAGGGATTGCCACAGGTATTCGTGCCATCGTTCCAGATCGTCAGTTGCTGTCTCCACGTCACGCCGTTGTCTGCCGAACGTTTCAGCAGCAGATCTACGTCACCGCTGTCGGCTCGGCTGTCCTTCCGTCCCTCGCAAAATGCCAGCAACGTTCCTTTCTTCGAAACGATCAGCGACGGAATCCGATAGGTGTGATACCCGTCCGCGCCACTCACGAATACATCAGTTTGCCGTAACGTCCCTGGCTCTTCCGCGCCGATGAGCTCGCCGGCCAGCGCGATGCTCATCGCAAACAGGATAGATGTAATTCGTTTGGAAATCTGCATCCACTTCTTCTCAGTGACTTCGCGCCCGGAAACAACCCAAAACTCCCAGTCATTTACTTTGCGCTTTGAACCGTATGACTGCGCCCGTATAAGTGCGCATGGTTTCGCCCGTCAAGGTTGCAGTGCTGGGTGTCGGTTCCCTCGGCAAGGAACACACGCGCATTTATGCGGAGCTGGCAGCCGCCGGCCACGTGAATTTCACCGGCGTTTATGACGTTTCCGCTGAGACCGCGCGCAAGTTTGCCGAGAAGTATCGCGTCCGCCCGTTTACATCCGCAAGCGAAGCCGCTGCTGCAGCCGAAGCATTTAGCATCGTTACTCCGACCAACACTCACTTCGATCTCGCCAAAGCGCTGCTGCAACAAGGCAAACACGTGCTTGTCGAAAAGCCGATGACGGACGATACCGCGCAAGCGGCGGAACTCGTCCAGCTCGCGCAGCAGAAGCATTGCGTCCTGCAAGTCGGCCACGTCGAGCGATTCAATCCCGTTTTCAAATACCTCGAATCCGCCGCTCCTGAGCCGCGCTTCATTGAGACGCACCGCCTGTCTCCCTACCCTGCTCGCAGCACGGACATCGGGGTCGTGCTCGACCTGATGATTCACGATCTCGACGTGGTGCTGGCGTTTGTCAAATCTCCCGTGACGAGCGTGGACGCCGTGGGCATCCCGGTCTTGAGCAAGTCCGAGGACATTGCCAACGCGCGTCTGCGCTTTGCCAACGGCTGCGTCGCCAACCTCACCGTAAGCCGCGTCAGTCCGGAACGGATGCGAAAGATTCGCGTGTTCAGCAGCGGCGCGTCGCCCAGTTACATCTCGCTCGATTACCGCGCGCAGGAAGGCTTCATCTACCGCATCGCCCGCGACGGCGAGGAGGAAAGCTCGCTGCTCAAAAAAATCATGGCAGCGAAACTCGGCGTCGGCAAAGACTCGACCATCGTCAGCGAATTCGCCGGCAAACGCATCGTGCGCGAGCCAGTGCCCATCGCGAAGGAAGAGCCGCTCAAGCTGGAATTGCAGCATTTCATCGAATGCGTGCGCGAAAAACAAACCCCAATGGTCAGTGGCGAATCCGCCAAGCGCGCTCTGGATTTGGGTTTCGAGATCACGCGGCAGATACAAGCGGCAAAATTCTAAACGTGCATGAAGCCCCTCTCCTTCATGCTCATCGCGGGCGAAGCCAGCGGCGATTTGCTGGCGGCCGAATTGGTCGCTGCGCTGAAAGCGAAAGTGCCGGAACTGCAATCACTGCCGACCGATGACGTTCAGCCCCTCCGCACAAATCTCGCGCCCAAGTTCTTTGGCGCGGGCGGTCTGCGCATGTCAGCGGCGGGCGTCGAACTCGCGTTCGACATGACGAAACATTCGGTCATTGGAGTGGGCGATCCGGTTAGAAAGTCGCGGTTGTTCCTGCGGCGATTGATTGATCTGCGAAGACTCGCCATACAGAAACAGCCTGATGCAATCATCCTGGTGGATTTCTCGTTCTTTAATCATCTGTTCGCCAGAATTCTGAGATGGCATCTTCGCCGCCAAGGTGGGCCCTTCAACAACTGGAAACCGAAAATTGTGAAATTTGTTTCGCCTCAGGTGTGGGCATCGCGGCCTGGCAGAGCGTATCGAATGGCAGAGGATTTCGACCTGCTGCTGAGCATTTTCCCATTCGAGATGGCTTGGTATGCGAAGCGGGTGCCGAAGTTGCGCGTGGAGTTTGTGGGCCATCCGATGGTGGAACGATACGGAATGGTAGG
>CAZNOE010000054.1:0-11292 GCA_964574525.1 uncultured Bifidobacteriaceae bacterium | reverse complement strand
CTTCGGCGTCCCCACGGTTGCGATTTACAAAACGTCGTGGACGACCTACGAAATCGCGAGGCACATCGTCAGCGTGAAATACCTCGCGATGCCGAACTTGCTGGCCAATGAGGAGATCTTCCCCGAGTTCATTCAACACGCAGCCACGCCGGAAAATATTTCGCGCGCAGTGCTGGAACTGCTGCGAGATGAAACACGCCGCCCAACCATCAAAACCAAACTCGCAAGAATCATCGCCACGCTCGGCGGACCGGGCGCAAACGCGCGCGCGGCGGCGGCGATTGTGAGGTTGCTCCAATGAAAGACATCACCAACCCGGATTGGATCAAGGCGAAGGGAATCTTGTTTCTGGCTGTGGGAATCGCGGCCGCGGCGTTGTTGTGGCTGGAGCATCCCACGTGCAAGGTCGCTCTGCTGCTGGCATTGGCGGTCTGGAGTTTATGCCGCTGTTATTACTGCGCTTTTTACGTCATCGAACATTACGTGGATTCGAGTCACAAGTTCTCGGGGCTTTGGTCGTTCGTGCGCTACTTGGTTCGACGCCCCCAGAAGCGGTGAACGTGGAGCGTCGAGCACCGTCTCGGCAGGTCGAGAGGCTGGAGTCCACGCTTCAGCTTGTTCCCGGCGCAGGCTAACGCCTGAACTCCAACTCGCCGAGCCGGTGCGGGCGTTCCTATCGCATTGCGTCCGCCATGCGGCAGGACTAATTTTCTCCGCGACGTGAAAAAGATCAGTCACCCGGAAATCCCGCGCAAGACGGTCTATCGCCTGTCGGTGTATTTGCGCTGCCTTGCCCGGCTGAAGGAGAAAAACCTTCACACCGTTTCCAGCGAGGCGCTCGCAAAAGTGGCGGGCGTCAAGTCCACCCAACTGCGCAAGGACCTCGCGTATTTCGGCACGTTCGGGACGCGCGGGTTGGGCTACGACGTGGGCGAATTATCGCGGATGATCGCCGACGAACTCGGCACATCGCGTCTTCAGCCGGTGATTCTCATCGGCGTCGGCAACCTCGGTCTGGCCCTGCTTTCGTATCGCGGCTTCGAGAAGGAGGGATTTGAAATCGTCGCGGCATTTGATGTTGACCCGTCCCGGCCGCGCGACAAAAAGATTTCGCAGCCGATTTTCGGGATGGAGGATTTGCCGCCGCTTGTGCAAAAATTCAGCGTGCGGATGGCGATTCTCACCGTGCCGGCCGAGGTTGCCCAGGAAGTTGCCAACTCGCTCATCCAATGCGGCGTTGTCGGCATTCTCAATTTTTCGCCCATCGTTCTGTCGGTGCCCGAGGATGTGATGGTCAACAACGTCAACCTTGCCATTGAACTGGAGAACCTGAGTTACTTTATCCAGGATTGATCCGTGGGCGCACGGGTGTCGAAGGTGCTAACCCGCCACCTATCGTCACTTCATCGAGCGTGGCGGCGGTTTTCTTACGTCGGCGCGGTTGGACGACCTTCGTATCCGCCGTCGCTATCACTGGCACACTCTCCACCTCCGGCGCCAGGTAAAGATAGCGCCCGCAACTGTCGCACAACTGGACGTCCTGCCCGCGCCTGAGCGTCATAATCACGCCAAGCGGCAGGCGCATGTGACAGCCGGTGCAAACCTGATTGTTCGCTGCGGCCAGCCCCTTCTTGTCGCGCACTCGAAACCGGTCGTAGTGCACCAGAACTTGCGGCGGAATCCTGGCGCGCAATGCCTTGATCGTGGCCGCTGTGGTTTCGTTTCCTGTGTCGCTGAACTCCAGCGTCTGAAGTTTCAGCAGGTTTTGCATGGGTTCATTCATAATCGCAAAATCCCTAAGCCACGCGAGCCTACCACACGCGTCAACATTCGTCCAATCTTCCAATCGCCAGCAGGATTCCGTGCAGCAGCGCGTGCGGATTCGGCGGGCAGCCGGGGACGAAAACATCGACGGGCAAAATCTTATCCACACCGCCCAAGCTCGCATAGTTCTGGCCGAAAATACCGCCGCTGCAACCGCATGCGCCGACCGCGACAACCAATCGCGGCGCGGGCATCGCGTCGTAAGTCTTGCGTAGCGCCAGCTCCATGTTCCGGGTAACTGGCCCTGTGACCAGCAACATGTCGGCGTGCCGGGGTGACGCCACAAAGTGAATGCCAAACCGTTCGATGTCATAGACCGGACTGTTCAAGCCGACGATTTCAATCTCGCAGCCGTTGCACGAGCCAGCGTCCACTTCGCGAATGTGTAAGGAACGACCGAGGACTTTGTCGATGCGCGCGTGCAACTCCCGGCCGGCCGCTTCGAAGGATTCCGAGGTAGGGCGCGTCACTCCGTGCGCGCCGGAGCCGAGAGCGGCGCGCACGGAGTGACGCGCCCCACCTTCGCTGCTCTCTGACTGTTCCCTTACGCGCGGCTCCAGGATTTTCTCGTGCGTGCCGTCAGCGTTGAGTTGATACTTCGCCGTGAACTTCAAATCCTCACTTCGTCGCGTTGCGAGTTCACATTGAGTTGTCGTTCGAATGGCCGCGTCCACCTCGGCGCACAACCCGCAGAAAATGCACTTGCCCAAATCGAGACTCGCCGTGCGCACGCCGCAGGCGTCCGTGAAAGCAATCGCTCCTGTCGGACAAATCGTGGCGGAGGGTCTGGCGTCTTTCCAGTTGGCGAAATCAATTTCGGGTCGACCGCGTGCCTGACTCGAGATTTCCGCAGGTGTGGCCGGGTAACTCGTCGTTACGACACCCGTGGCAAAACTCTTTCGCAAAATTTGCAGCATAGTCAGCGGTCCGTTCCCGAATACGACAGGTTGAAGCTTTTGTTAATGACCGGAAAATCCGGCACGATGTTACCCACTATCGCTTCGCTGAGCGCCGGCCAGTTTTGCAGCGACGGGTCTTTGATTTTGCAACGCGCCAGACGATTGCCGGCCAAGGTGCGTATCCAGTGAAAGATTTCGCCGCGCCAGCCTTCGACGTAACCCAACGCTACGCGGTTCGCCGGCAATTCGCCGACGCTCACCCGCACTACTCCCGTGGGCAGGTTCGCCACCAGTTGGCGAATAATTCCGAACGACTGCTTGACCTCGTCAATGCGCACCTGCATGCGGTGCAAGACATCGCCTTCCTGGTAAACCGGCACGGTGAACTTCACCTGCTCGTAAGCCGCGTGCGGAAAGTCGCGGCGCAGATCGTGATTAAACCCAGAGGCGCGGCCTGCCAGCCCGACCACGCCCAAATCGTCCGCTGTTTCCGGCGTCAAAATTCCCGTGCCCTCCAGCCGGTCCCGCGTGGACGCGGAGGCTTGGATGAGTTCAACGAGCGAATCAAACTCCGGCCCAAGCCAGTCCAGCAATCGTGAAATCGCGTTCATCTGCTCTGCGTTCCAGTCAAAACGCACTCCACCGATGCAGGCCATTCCGCGCAGGAGGCGATTACCGGTAAGCTGTTCGTTGAGCCGCAGCACACGTTCCTTGAGTCGCATCGCGTGCGCGTTCGCAACCACGAACGCCACATCGGTCGCAATCGCGCCGATGTCGGCGATATGATTGTAAATGCGCTCCAGTTCGAGACAGACGGTGCGCAACGCCCGTGCCCGTGGCGGCACTTCAGCTTGCGCCACGCGCTCGACCGCGTGGCAAAACGCCGTCGAGTGCGCGAAGCTCGAGTCACCGGAAATGCTTTCCGCCAGCCGCACGCAATGAGTCACTGGCATGCTTTCAAAAAGTTTCTCTGTACCCTTGTGCGTGTAAAAAAGCCGGATCTGGAGGTAGAGAACCGGCTCGCCGGCGACGCTGAAGAGAAAATGTCCCGGCTCGATGATGCCCGCGTGAACCGGCCCGACGGGCACTTGGAAAACACCTTCTCCTTCGACTGTGCGGAACTTGTGCCGCTCGCCGGTGAATGGCGGCAGTTGCGTGTGCAAATCAAAATCCCTGCGCAACGGAAAAACCTCCGGCCAATCATCATGCAGCGCGCAGCGACGCGGGTTCGGATGGCCAATGAGTTTTAAGCCGAACAGGTCCTGGATTTCGCGCTCCTGCCAGTTCACAGAATGCACCGCGTTGGTCAACGAGGTGAACTCCGGCTGTTCCGGTGAAATCGGAATGCGGACGATGAAAAAGGCGTGAGCGGAATCCATGGCGAAGACGTAACGAACGAAATAGCACCCACTCCGTTCGCGCTCGTCCTCGGCAAAAACGCTGACCAACCGGCCCGCCTGCTTTTTGTAGAAGTAACCACACAACCCCGGCACAGATTCCATGTTCGTGTGTAGATACACCTCGTTCTCATTGAACGTGCGAATCTCCTCGATCTGTGGACCGAAGCGTTTGGCCAGGTCGTCGAGAATCGGTTGAAGTGAAGAGGGAGCGTTCATTGAGAGCCTCCGATGATTTGCGCCGCTTGCTCCACCAATCGGAACAAGGGCGCGGGCAGCCAGAATCCGAGACCCACGATGACGATCGCCAACGAAATCATCGCACCGAGTTTCCACGGACAAGCTGTGGTTTGGAGCGGCGCTTCATGCGGCGTCCCGAGATTCATCTTCGACATGTGAGTCAGGAAGCCGGCGAAAATCGTCACCACGCCCGCGATGAAAAGCAAAGCCATCCAACCGCGGCCGGCGGCCAGCGCAGCGCTCAGAATGTTGAATTCGCTTTGAAAAATACTGAGCGGCGGCGTGCCGGTCACCGCCAGCGTCGCCAGCAGAAACAGCCCGCCCGTCCACGGCAACGTGCGGAGAACGCCGCGCACCTTCCAGAGATATGGCGTCGCGAAGTGCTGTTGCACGTTACCCGCGCAGAAAAACATAAGCGGCTTGGTCACCGCGTGAAAGAGCATGTGCAGCGCGGCGCCCAGCGCGCCCAGCTTGCCGCCAAAACCCAGCCCCGCCACCATGATGCCCGCGTGATCAATGCTCGAATACGCCAGCAGCCGGCGAAAATTTCTTTGCACAAGCACGAACGGCGCGGCCACGAGGATGGATGCAACGCCGAAGCCCGCCAGCAATTTCCCGGGGAACTCGTGGCCCAGACATTTTTCGGCCAGCACGTCGAAGCGCATGATGGCGTAAATGGCGCAGTTGATAAAGCCGGCGCCCAGCAGCGCGCTCGCCGGCACGGGAGCTTCGGCATAGGCGTCAGGCTTCCACGTGTGCATCGGCGCCAGGCCTGCCTTGGTGCCGTAACCCAGCAGCACCAGAATGAACGCGAGCCGCATCGCTTGCGGATTGAGCTTGTCCGCCACGCCAACGAGCACCGACCAGTTCATGCCGCCGTGCGTTTCCGGCCCGAGCACGCCCACCGCCGAGTAGTACGTGAATACGGTACCGAACAGCGCCAGTGAAATGCCGACGCTGCCGATGATGATGTACTTCCAGCCCGCCTCGAACGAAGTCTTCTGGTTGTAAAACGTGACCAGCAACACCGATGCGAGTGTCGTGCTCTCAATGGCCACCCACATGATGCCCAGGTTGTCGGCCAGCGGCACCAGCAGCATGGCAGCGACGAAGAGCGGCGTGAGCACGTAATAGCGCCGCAACTGAGCGTGCGTGACGCGGCCATCCTTCTCGTCTTTGCGGAAATAACCCACGGCATAAATCGCGCAGACGAGCGACACGAAGCCGGTCAGCACCAGCACCAGCGCGCTCAGAGCGTCGGCGCGCAGAAAACCGCCAAGAGCGGTCACCGTGCCTTGCGCGGCCACATCGCCGCCTGTCTTGAACGTCAACCCCGCGACAACCGCGAATGCGGCGAGATTCAATCGCTCCCACCACGCGCGCGAAGTCGTCGTGAGACAGAGCAAGCCAGCGGCAAGCGGGATGAGCACGAGCAGCAGCAGCGTCATGGCTTCCCTCCAACGATTCCGGCGGCCTGGTGGATCAACCTCAACAGCGGCGCCGGCAGCCACACACTGAACACCAGCAGCCCGCCCAGCAGCAACGCCATGGCCGGCACGCCGTCCCACGCTGTCGCGTCGCTCGTGCGCGCGACCTTGGGCGAGCCTAGCAAGACGCGCGTGAGTTGTTTCAGGATGCCGCAAAACGCCGCCACCAACGCCACCAGCACCAGCACGCTGATGACCGTTTTGCCAGCCGCAAACCCGCCGCTGATCACGGTGAGTTCACTGTAAAACAAACCAAACGGAGGCAAGCCACTCGCCGCCACCGCGGCCAGTCCCATCAACAGCACCGTCACCGGCAGCACCTTCACCACGCCGCGACCGATGACTCGCATTTCCAGCGAGTGGAAGGTCTGGTGGATGTTGCCTGCCGCAAAAAACAGCACCGGCTTGGTCAGCGCGTGATAACCCATGTGCAGCAGCGCGCCGAAAATGGTCAGCCGCGTGTTCATGCCGATGCCCGCGCAGATGAGGCCGACGTGTTCGAGGCTCGAGTACGCCAGCAGCCGTTTGAGGTTGGTTTGCACCAAAATGAATGGTGCCGCGAGGAACATCGAAAAAAGGCCGAAGCACAGCAGCAGCGTGCGGCTGAAACCGGAATCGAGGCATTGTGTCGTGAGGATATGAAAGCGCAGCAGCGCGTAGAGCGCGACTTTGAGGGAGACTCCCGAGAGCATCGCGCTGGTCGGAGAGGGTGCTTCGCTGTGCGCGTCGGGTAGCCAGGGGTGCATGGGCGCGAGACCCGCCTTGGTGCCGTAGCCGACGAGCACGAAGACGAACGCCAGCTTGATCAGCCGTTGGTCCAATTGACCCGCCACACTCATAAAGTGCGACCAGTTGAAGCTCGGCAATTTTTCCGATCCATCGTGGCCAATCGCCGCCGCGTAGGTGAACACCGTTCCGAACAGCGCCAGCGCCAGCCCCAGGCTGCCCAGCATGATGTATTTCCACGCCGCTTCGAGCGACGTCCTCCGATTGTAGAGCGCCACCAGCAGCACGGACGACAAAGCCGTGGCTTCGAGCGCGAACCACATCACACCGAGATTGTTCGCCAGTACGACGAGGAACATTCCTGTGGCAAACAATGGCGTGAGCACAAAGAATTCCTTCACGCGCCCGGGCGTCACTGCATTCGCGGCGAGGTCACGGCGGAAGTATCGTCCAGCATAAAGCGACGCGCCCAGCGATACAACCGAGATGAGCAGTACCATCCAAGCACTCAAGGCGTCCGCGTAGAGAAACTCCTTCCACTCCGTCACGACGCCACGTTCGAGCACTTGCGGGAGCAGCCGGAGACCCAGCGCCAGCGCGATGGCGAAGGCCACCACGTTTAACCCTTCCATCATGCGCCGCGACCGCACGAGCAGACAGAGCAGCCCGGCCACCAGCGGGACAAGAAGGATTGGCGTCAGAAGCATCATCGCATCATCCTCTCAACTGCGTGAGCTTGCTGGTGTCCATTGAGGAGAACGACTCACGGATGCGATAGACGAGGATGCCCAGTACCATCACCGCGACCATCACGTCGAAGAAAATCCCCAGTTCGACCACGAGTGGCATGCCGTAAGTCGTGAGAGCGACAGCGGCGAGCATCACACCGTTTTCCACCGTCAGCAGCGCGAGCACCTGCGAGATCGCCTTCCGGCGATTGATCATCAGAAAAAATCCCGTGAGCAGCAGCGTAATGGCGATGGCCAGGGTGTTGTTGCCGAGTTTCTCCAGCGTGGTGAAAGGCCGCGCCACGATGTAACCGAGCAACGTCAGACCGCCGCAGATGAGCATCGCGGTCGGCGCGTTGATCAGCGGTTCAATTTCCTCAACGATGTTGATGCGACGAACCAGACGGGTAAGCAGCCGGGGGAGGAACAGGACTTTGCCGATCAACGTCAGCACGGCGACGATATAGACATGCGTCGCGTTGTAGTAGTAGGCGACGATGGTTGCGATGGCGGCGAGCATGAACGATTGCAGCGCGAAGATGCGGATGTTCGTGAGCAACATGCGTTGCACGACGAGTAGGAGTTGCAGCACGAGCATCATCGCGGCGCACAAGGTGATGAGTTGCGATCCGACTTCAGTTGTGGGCGGATTCATGGTTATTGAAAGAGAAACGTGGACAACAGCGCCAGCGTGGCGAGCACGAACGCCGCGCTTAACAAGTCTGGCACGCGGAACAGGCGCAACTTGGCGTTTACGGTTTCCACCACCACCACCGCGCCGGACAACACGACGATTTTCAAAAGAAACACACCAAGCGCCAGGCCGAGCGACGCCGCAGAACCGTCCACGGAAAGGCCGACCGGCAGGAAGATGTTGACCAGAAGCGTCATCAGCACGAGTTGCTTGATGGACGCGCCCCATTCCATGAACGCGAGATAGCGGCCCGAGTATTCCAGCAGCATCGCTTCGTGGATCATCGTCAATTCGAGGTGTGTCGCCGGATTGTCCACGGGGATGCGTCCGGTCTCGGCGAGCAGCACGATGAACAGCGCCGCGAACGCCATGAGGTGCGCCGGGTTGAGGAGCTTCTCACTCGGTCCGTGCTCGGAGGCGACGATGCGGCTGAGATCGGTCGAACCCGCCGTGATGGCTACGGTGAAAATGGCGAGCATCAACGCAGGCTCGGCAATGGCGGCAATGGTCATTTCGCGGCTGCTGCCCATGCCGCCAAATGCGCTGGCGGGATCAAGGCCGCCCAGCGCCAGGAAGAATCGGCCCAAGGCCAGCAGGCCAATCACTGCCAGCGCGCCGCCAAACAAACTCAGCGGTGCTTGTGTCGTCAACATCGGCACCATCAAGCCCACCAGCAGCGAACTGATAAAGACCACATACGGCGCAGCCGAAAAAACCCACGAGGCGTGTTCCGAGATGACCATGTCCTTGCGCAGGAATTTCACGATGTCGAAGTAAGGCTGCCAGATGCGCGGGCCACGGCGGTTTTGCAGCTTGGCCTTCCAATTTTTGATGCATCCGCTCACCAGCGGCGCCAGCCCCAGCAACAGCACCGTCTGCAATACGATGGCAAGGACGTCGAGTTTCATAACGCAAACAGAAGCAGCAACAGCAGCGTGATGAAGATGTAAATCAGGTACGCTTGAATGCTGCCCGCCTGGAGCGCGCGCATTCGCCGCGAGAGACGCAGCACCATCCGATTCAGCGGACGATAAATTCGGGTCTCAAAGACTTCCTCCACGTGGGCCTCGAAGCGAAGGGTCTTGGTGAAGTACGGCGAGTAATCATATTCGCGCTGAACTTCGCGGCGCGGACGGAACAACGCTTTGAAGATCATCCGGATCGGTTTCGAGAATCCTGTGGCAGTGTATTCCATCTGCGGCGTCAATCCTTTGAGGCCGCAGTCCCAGGTCGGGCCGATGCGAATCTTCGAGCCGCGCGCGAAGAACAGCCACAACATGAACGGCACAGACACCAGACATACACCCAGCACCGCGATGCCGAGCGTTGAGACCGTGCCGCCGTCGGGATTGGCACCTGAGAGCACCAACCCATTCGCCACGCTGAGTTGGCTGGCGATCTGATGGTTGGTGAGTTGTTGCGTCACCGGATCAAGCAGGTGCAGAAAGATGGTCGGAAACAAACCGAGGAACACACAAACGGCGGTGAGAATGCCCTGGCCCAGCAACATCGTGGGCGACGCTTCGTGTGCGTGCGCCGCGTGTTCGCTGCGCGGTTGCGCGAGGAACGTGATGCCGAATGCTTTCACAAAGCAGGCTGCCGCCAACGCGCCCGTCAGGGCCAACATCGCACCGCTGATCGGGAACATGAGGCGGAACAAACTGGTCGTCGTGCCGAAGCCTTGCAGCAAGGATTGGTAAGTAAGCCATTCGCTGACGAACCCGTTGAGCGGCGGTAGCGCAGAGATAGCCACGGCGCCGATGAGAAAAAAGAATGCGGTTTTCGGCATTCGTTTGGCCAGTCCGCCGAGATGTTCCATATCGCGTGTGTGCGTCGCGTGCAGCACCGCGCCCGCGCCAAGGAACAAGAGGGCCTTGAACATCGCATGGTTGATCGTGTGATACAGCCCCGCGATCAGCGCCAGCGTCGCCAGCAGCGGATGGTGACTGTGCAGAAACAGCAGCCCCGCGCCGAAGCCCATGAGGATGATGCCGATGTTTTCTATGCTGTGGTAAGCGAGCAGTCGCTTCAGGTCGTGTTGCATCAAAGCGTAGAGCACGCCCAGCACGGCGGACACCGTGCCGACAGTGAGCACGGTCGCGCCCCACCACATCGGCGGTTCGCCAAGAAAATCGAAAAACACGCGCGCCAGGCCGTAGATGCCGGTCTTGATCAGGACGCCGGACATGAACGCCGAGATGTTGCTGGGCGCGACGGGATGCGCCGCGGGGAGCCACGTGTGCAACGGCACAATACCCGCCTTAACACCGAAGCCGCTGAGGAAAAGCAGGAAGGCGGCATTGCGCGGACCGGCGGACATCTTTTCACCGATCGCGTGGAAGTTCTCGAATGAGTAAGCGTTCGAGCCGTAATCACCGGTAGTCTGACCGAAGGCCTGAAACAAAAGCAGAAATCCGAGCATGATGCAGCCGGTGCCGATGTGAGACATGACGAAGTAAAGCACGCCAGCCCGCCGCGTTTCGTCTTGCTCGTGCTCGAAGCTCACCAGGCAATAGGCCGTCAACGCCATGATCTCCCACGCGATGATAAAGAAAAATGCGTTACCCGCAGTGAACACCAGCGTCGTTGCCAGCAACAGCGCGTTGTAAAACGCGCCCAGCACACCGACGCTTTTCCGGCCATAGAAGCTGCGCACATAGCCGAGCGAAAAAATGGAAATCGCCAGCGCCACCACCGACAGCACCAGCACGAAGAAAGCGCCCAAGGCGTCGAGCCGCACGGTGAACTGCACGTAAGGAATTAGCGTCGGCAATAAATTGAAAGTGGCCGGCTGTCCAGCCGTGTCGCTCAGCAGAAATGCCAGCGCCGCACCGATTCCCGCCAAAGCCGACGCCGAAGCCAGGCCAAACGCCAAGCCATTGGCCGCTTTCTCCTGGCGGAGGCAGAGCAGACCGCAGATACCTCCCAACGCGTAACCGCCAAGCGCCAAAGTGAGCAGGAATTGGGGAAGGTTTTCCATGGCCAACAATTAATCTGATCGAGAGGCGGGAGTCATGATGGCGAGGTTTTCCGGGCCGTATTTGGCGTTGATGCCGTAGAGGATGACGATGAACCCGCCGGTCGGCCCGCCGATGCTGACCTTCGTCCCGCCCAGCGCCGAGATGAGGAAGCCCGCGATGACCGCAGTGAAAATGCCTGCCTCCGGTTTCACGCCCGACGCGATTGCAAACGCCATCGCCAGCGGCAGCGCGACGATGCCGACCGTGAGACCGGCAATCAGATCCGCGGCGAAGTCTTGCCGCGTGTAGCCTTTGAGCGCGTCCACCAGCTTGGGAC
>CAZNOE010000053.1:6215-16044 GCA_964574525.1 uncultured Bifidobacteriaceae bacterium | reverse complement strand
ACTCCGAAAATCATCAGCCGCGAAAGCCACGCGCGACCGATTGGTTACGGCGCAATGTGTCTGGAATCACTGGTGGCGATCATGGCAATCATCGCCGCCTGCACGCTTGAACCGGGCGTCTATCTCGCGATGAACGTGAAGGGTGAAGCGGCAGCAACGGCGATGAATATCACCGCGCTCGGATACCCGGTAACCGTCGAGCACATGAATGACCTGGCCGGTCAGATCGGGGAGAAAACGTTGTTTGGCCGCGTCGGAGGTGCACCCACACTGGCGGTCGGGATGGCAACTATTTTTTCCAGGGCGGTGGGCGGACGCTGGCTCGATCTCTGGTATCACTTCGCGATCATGTTCGAGGCGCTGTTCATCCTGACGACGATTGACGCCGGCACGCGGGTGGCCCGTTATATCCTGCAGGATTTCCTCGGCCACGTTTGGAAGCCGCTCGGTGACACCCGCAATTTCGGCGCGAATATTTTCACCAGCGGAGTGATGGTCGCCGCGTGGGGCTATTTCCTGATTCAAGGCGTGCGCGATCCGTTGGGCGGCATCAACTCGCTGTGGCCCTTGTTTGGAATCGCCAATCAGATGCTGGCCGCCATCGCGCTGTGCCTGGCGACGACGATTATTTTGAAGATGGCGATCGGAGCGCCGAGCACCGCCTCGGCACGAACGGATGGGCAGCAACGCGCCGAGGCGGTGCTCGGCGCTCCGATCCGCTCGCCCTGGCTCGCGCTGGTTACGCTCGTGCCGCTGGTCTGGCTGCTGGCGGTCACGTTTACTGCGGGCGTGCAGAAGATTTGGCATCCCGATCCGCGAATTGGATTCCTGTCTCAAGCCCACTTGCTTGCTTCGAAGATAATCCTATCTGAAACGCAGTTAAGCGTCGCGAAAGCGACTGGGCAAGCAGAGGCTATTGTTTCGGCTGAAAAAGCACTGCGCACCAATCGTACCTTGCGCTTCAACAACCTTCTCGATGCTTTTGTGGCGGGGACATTTCTGGCGCTGGCCTCGGTGATTGTTCTGATGAGCGTGCGCGAGTGGATTCTTTTGCTGTCACGCCGCAAACCCGCCGTGCTGCGCGAAACCGAACCGGTCTGGCTGCCGGACTACGCGGTGGTGGAAGGGGGCCGCAGTTTCAGCGGTGTTGCGGGTACGGCGGCATTAACGCTCGCGCTCGCGAAAGAACTTTCCGGTGAAGCACAACTGGAACGGGCGCAGCAGGCTCAGGTCTGCTCTTGCAACCAGGGCGACGCCGGTGAAAGCATGGCTCAAAATGGAAGGCACGAGCACAGAATGACGCAGGCGATTTATGTCGAGACCACGGAACAACGCTTCAACGGGATAAGACGATGTTGCTGAGGTTACCTCACGGAGTGTGAGTTCAACTCGGATGCGTGCCTGCGGTGATCCCGCCCGAGGAACCTGGCTTGACATCCCAACCAGCCTGACTAGCCTGAAAATGTGAAGGGAAACAGAACCAATCACGTTCTCACCGGCGACTCCCCTCCCGGTGATATTAAGAAACAAATCCCATCTGTTTACGAGTTATGAACCTCAATTCGACCTTCTCCTCCAACTTGCGAAGACTGACAGTGCTGTTTCTCTTCGGCGTGTTATCCGCCTCCAGGTCGTCCGCGGCGACCTTTGACTGGACCGGCGCCTCGGGTACGGACGACCTCTGGGCCACCGCCGGCAACTGGAATCCCAGCGGCGTGCCCGACACGGCGGATTCGGTGATTTTCGGCGACGCCGACATAGTCGGTGATTCGTCCACCGTGAACAACATCGTGGGCGCCAATAAGACGATTGCCACCCTCAGTTACACCAACAGCTTGGCCGGCACGTGGCATGTGACGCAGATCCCGTCGGGCGTCACACTGACCGTGAGCGGGACCGTGACGGTTGGCGGAGGGAACTTAATGAGTTTGGACACGTCTGCCGCCATGACCGGCGGGGGCACGTTTGTGGCCACCGGCAATGCCTTTAGCATTGGCAACACTTTTTCCGCCAATCCGGTAACTCCCGGCAACTTGAATCTTTCCGGCCTGAGCACATTTGTCTATAACGCGAGTGGCGGCCTGCTCGGCATCGGGAGATTGGCATCGGGTACCGGCAGCAGGAGCACTGGCAATTTCACCCTGGCGGCGGGCAGCAACAACATTACGGCGGCGACGATCGACATGAATGGCGCCACGGGCACGGCTTCCTCGCCAGCCTTCAACCTCGGTGCCGGCACGAACATCATCAATGTGAACACGTTCAACGTCGGTGGCGGCCGATCCACCACGACGTTTCGGTTCGCCGATGTCACGGGCGGCCTGCGACTGCGGGGTACCGGTGGAACAGACGCGGATCGTTCGACGATGGTCGTCGGCAATCGCAACACCGGTGGCACCGGCACGTTTAACACCAGCGGCAACGTTCTGTTGAACGACCATCCCGTGGACCTGAAATTCGCCACCCTGACCTTGGGATGGATGAGCCGGGCCCAGAGCGGTTCCGATGCCGGCAGATACCAGCCAAAAGGCGTTTTTGAGTTCAATCAGGGGACGGTTGATGCCACGACCATCAACATGGGCGTCTGTTCCGCCAATTCGACCAACGCCGGGGGCACCGGAATCCTTGCCGTTGGGGCCGCGGGCACCCTCTTGGCCGGAAACATTTCACTCGCCAACATGAGCTTGTCGCCGACGAATAATAGCACCGCCAGCGGCACCCTGACGATCGCTGGCGGTGTCGTAAATTGCGCGGGCAGCATCTTCAAAACGAGCGTGACCGGCAGCACGGGCATCGTGGCGGTCACCAGCGGCACGTTGAGCGTGGGCGTTTCGATGGGCAGTCCCACCAACGCGATTGACAGCCTCAGCCTGAGCGACGCCACGCTGACATTCCCCGCGGGCGTCTCGGCTCCCGTCACGGTGACGGCGCTGGACACCGGCGGCAGCACGAACCTGATCCACATCAGCTCTGTGCCCACCATCACCGGTTATCCTGCCCAGTTCCAGGTTCTCAAGTACTCCGGCACGATCGGCGGCGCGGGTTTCGACAACAACATCGGTCTGGGCTCGCTGCCGGCGGTAAGTCCGGCTTTCGCGGGCTATCTCTCGAACAACACTGCGAACACCACGATTGACGTTGTCATCACCAGCGGCCCATTCCCTTCGCGCTCGCTCACCTGGGGCGGGATGCCCACCGGCGACTGGGATACGACGACGACAAACTGGCTCGCCTCCGGCAGCGCCACATTCTATCGCCAGAATGATTCGGTACTCTTTGACGACACTGCCGCCGGGACGACGACGGTCAACCTCACGACGACAATGGAGCCCCTGACCCTGACCATCAACAACGCCGCCAAGAACTACACGTTTGCAAGTGCCGGGCGCCTGAGCGGCGCAGTTGGTCTGACCAAGCAAGGCGTCGGCCTGCTGACGCTCGCCAATACCGGCAGCAATGACTTCACCGGCCCGGTGATCGTGGCGGGCGGCACGCTCCAGATCGGAAGTGCCGCAAATCCCTTGCCGACGAATTCTGCGGTCGTCTTGAGTAACACGGCGGGTGTGATGCTGGACTTGAACAATCAGAACCTGACCATTGGCTCGCTGAACGGTGGCGGCGACAGCGGCGGCAACGTCTCCCTCGGCACCGGGGCGCTTTCGATCAACGGTGGCGGCGGCTATGCCGGCGTGATCGGCGGCGGCGGCAAGCTGACCAAGAGCGGGACAGGGACTGTGACCCTCTACGGGGCCAATCTCTACACCGGCGGCACGCTCATCAACACCGGCACGGTGGTAGTCGCTAATAGCACCGGCAGCGGCACCGGCCCGGGGAGCGTCTTGATTGCTGGCGGCACGCTCCAAATCGGAACCAACGGCACGTCCGGCAGCATTGCACCGCAGTCCAGTGGTTTCATCACGAATCACGGGACGCTGAGGTTCAACCGTAGTGACACGCTCACCCCAGCGGAGGTCATTACGGGTGGTGGCGCCGTTCGGCATTCCGGCAGCGGCGGGCTGATCTTCAACCACGACAACAGCTACACCAACACGACGACGATTGACCGCAACAACGGAGTTTTTAGAATCTCGACCCCCAATGCGCTCGGCACGCTCGACGGCGGGACGACTGTGACCGGCGGCAACGGTGCGCCGGTGAGCAATGGCGGCCAGCTCGAAATGAGCGGCGGCGTCGTCTTTGCTCCGGAGCGGTTGACGCTGGGCTGCCGCGGCACGACCACTTTTGCTTGGGTGGGGCCGTCTCCGTTCGTCAACCAGAGCGGCACCAACACCTGGACCGGGCCCATTGACATCACCACCGGCGGCTCTTACATCGCCCTGCAATCCGACAGCGGCCTCATGCGCATCCAAGGCAGCATCGCCGGCGGACCGACGGCGACCGGAACGCGCATGGTGGTTTTTCGCGGCGTCGCGGCCGGGGAAGTCAGCGGCGTCATCTCCAACGGCCCGGTGACGACGGACTTGCAAGTCTGCGTGGGTGACAGCAGCACGTGGACGCTCTCGGGCAACAATCTCTACACCGGTTCGACAACGGTAACTAACACTGGCACGCTTCTGGTGAATGGCGTCATCGGCGGAAGTGGCGTTAGCGTCGTGGGCGGCACACTGGGCGGCACGGGTCTCATCACCGCTCCGGTCACGATTGACGTGAACGGCAAGTTGGCACCTGGCGCATCCATCGGCACGCTCACGATCAGCAACACCCTGACGTTGTCCGGCACGACGGAAATGGAAGTCTCACACACGGCGGCGGACAAGGTCCAAGGCCTCACCAGCGTGGCTTTCGGCGGCACGCTTAAGGTGGTGGTGGTCGGCAACCTGACAGGCACCGAGGTCTTCAAGCTGTTCGACGCCGCGCCCGGCAGTTACTCCGGCGATTTCGCGGCCTACGATCTTCCGACCCTCAGCGCCCCGCTCGCGTGGGATTCGAGCTCCGTGCCGGTGGACGGAACGCTTCGGGTCACGGGTGGCGTCGAGCGGCCGCAAGTGGCCAGCTTCAGGCGCACCAGCGACGGCAACTTCCAGTTCTCCGGCACCGGCCCGGGCACTGCCGCCTACCGGATTCTCGCGACGACTAATGTGGCGCTGCCGTTGACCAATTGGGTGCAGATCAGCAGCGGCAACTTTATCGGCGGCGCGTTCTCGTTCACGGACTTAAATGCCACGAACTACCCGCGGCGCTTCTATTCCGTGGTGACACCTTGAGGTCGCGGATGTTCTCCCGTTCGCAGCACAGGCCCTCCCGCGAGGTCGAGGCGGCCGGCGAGATGCCTTGGGCTGTGCCGGCTCCTGCCTCACCAGAGTCGGAAGACATGCTTCCGCGAATGGACATCACGGCAAACTGATGCGCATCGGACTTTTTGGCGGTTCATTTGATCCGGTCCACATGGGTCACCTGCTGGTCGCGCAAGCGGCGGTGGAGGAACTGGATCTGGGTCGGCTTTACTTCATCCCGGCGGCGCAGTCGCCGTTCAAGCCGGAGAGCCAACCCGCGCCCGCCGCGGAACGGTTGCGTCTGCTCCGGCTCGCGCTCGCGGGGAGGGTTAATTACGAAGTGGACGAGCAGGAAATCAAGCGCGGCGGCATTTCCTACACGGTTGACACGTTGCGCGATTATGCGCGCCGCTTTCCACAAGCCGAATTGTTCTACCTTATCGGCGCGGACAACGTGGCAACCCTGCCCAAATGGCGCGAGGCGGCCGAACTTGCGCGGCTCGCGGAGTTCGTCGCCATTCCGCGGCCCGGCCCGTCGCCGGTGTCGTTTCCCCCGCCGTTTCGAGGACGGATGCTCACAGGTTTTCCGTTCGGCGTTTCGTCGTCGCAAATCCGCGCGCGGGTGAAGGCAGGACTGCCGATTGACCCGCTCGTGCCGCCGCCGGTGGCCGAGGCGATCCGCAACTATCGGCTTTATCTTTGAGCGCGGCTGCTGCAATCTTACCGCAACCGATGGATTCCAAAAGACTGGCCCAGCTTTGCCGCGAATTCGCGGACAACAAAAAGGCGGAAGACATTGTCGTGCTCGACGTGCGGAAGCTTTCCTCCGTGACAGATTTTTTTGTGATCGCGTCCGGCACGAGCGAACCGCACTTGCGCGCCATCCTCGATGAAATTACCGATCGCTTGCGCGAGGACCATGAGGTGCGGCCCCGCGCCGTGGACGGCACGGTGCATGGCGCGTGGGTCGTGCTGGATTTTTTTGACGTGATCGTCCATCTCATGCGCGCCGACGCGCGCGAACGGTACGATCTGGAAGGTCTTTGGGGTGACGCGCCGCGAGTGCGACCGAAGGCGGTGAAGGCGTTAAAACGTTGATGCGTTGAAGTGTTACAACGAGGCGGCGATCAGACGGCTGCCAAACGCGGGCAGGGCACGACGTTCAAGGTATTAACGCTCCGGCCGGTTACTCGGGGTGCTTGGGCGGAATTTCAGCGGAGGCTTTCGCCATCGCTTCGAGCAATTTGCGGAAGTCCTCCAACCCAGGCGCGGGGATGATGATCGTGTCGCGCCGGCCGGCGACATCTTCCGTGATCCGCAAGAACCGGCCCCGAGGGTTTTCCTTAAGCGTAAAGACGAACGTCTTGCGCTCGATCTGAATTTTGTCCGACTTCAGCGTGTCCTCATTGACCGGAGGCTTCGGTGTGCCAAACGGGCGGTGCCCGTAAGGCGAGGGACGTTCATTTGAGATCATATAGTTCCCGGTGCAGACGCCCGTGGCGCCGATACCAACATGGGGTAAAATTTGACGACAATCATCTTTTGTCAACTGCGGAATTTGGCCGGACTGACAAATCGTAGAGCGTCCGGCGGGTTCGTCGTCCGCCAGAAATACACCGCCACCGCGCCAATCATCAGCACGTTGACCACCTGAAAGACCCCGTACCAGAGCCGAAACGATTTGCCGGCCGCCTCGCGGTTTGCGGGTGCGGGGTTGAGATAGCGGTCGCGGTGCAGTTCGGTGAGTTTCGGGCTGAGCCAGAAACTGCCCATCAGTCCCAGCGCCAACAGGCCCGCGAGCAAGCCGGACCAGGGCCGGTGCACGACCCGACCGAGGTAGAGCCATTCCACCAGCAGGTGCAGCAACGCAATGACTGCGCAACCGGTGTGCCAGTAGAAATAGTGGGTCCGAACGATCTGCGACACCGACCCGGAATAGAACGGGAAGTTTTTCCCCAACAGTGCGAGCATGTCGCCAGAAATCATGGCGGGCGCCACGCTCACGGTGTAGAACAGCGCGGCCCCCAACCAGATGGCTGCGTTCAGCATGCCCACGAATCGCAGAAACCCAATCACGCGAGCACCGTAGAAACAAATTCACCAACTGCCAAGCCTCGATTCTGCGAGCGGTCGCACTGATGCAGCATGTGCCACGCTGGCCGCCGCGACTGCAACGATTAGAGGTGGCACCGTCACGTCAATCACGGCTCACTTGATCAGCCCGGTCAGGAGGTGAACCATTGGCGCCACGACGAATAAACCGCCGAACGTGCCGAGAATGTTTCCAATGATGGCCATGAGCAACCCGACGACGGCCAGGCCCGGTTGGTACGCCGCGGCGACCACCGGCGCGGACACGGGCCCGCCGATGTTGGCCTGGCTCGCTGTGGCGGCAAAAAAGAGCGGCACACGCAGCCGTTTCGCCGCGAGCAGCAGCAATGCACCGTGCGTGAGAATCCACACGACGCCCATCAGCAGATAAGCCGGAGATTCACTGATCGCATTCAGGTTTCCCTTTGCACCGACCCGCGCCAGCACAAGGAACAGCAGCGCGTAACCGACTTTGGACGCGCCGTAACCTTCGAGTTTCGCCACCGGGGTCAGTGACAAGCCCAGGCCGACAAACGTGACGAGGACGATCATGACGCCGTAGTAACCGAGCACGCTCCGCCACAGGGAACTTTGCACGCGCGCTTCGAATGCCGACTGTGCCTGAGTGCCCAGCCACTTGCAGACGAACGCCGCGGCGAACGCCAGCGCGATCATGTAGAGGAATTTGTTGGTGGCCGCTGGACGGGACTGCGTTTGGATTATTGTCTCCATGCGTTTGTTGACTTCCTCGATGCGGCTGGAGTCGGCATGGAGCCAGCGGTTGATTTGCGTCTGCCGGCCCGCCAGCGCGATGAGCAGCGCCATCCACGGATAAGCCACACACACGTCCACCGCAACCATCGCGGCGAAGATCTGCCCCTCGACATCCGTTTGCGCTCCAGCCGTCAGGCTTTGCCAGATAGCCGCCATGTTGGCTGAGCCGCCGATCCAGCTACCGCTCAACGCCGCCACACCCTTCCACAGCGACTCCAGATGCGCCGCTGGCAGATAGCCGGCTTTGAAAAACGGAAGCAGCGCGAGGACGCCCACGACCGCGCCGACCATCACGCTCGCGGTGGCGATCAACATCACGAGAATCGTCCTCCGTCCCAACTTCAAAATGTCGGGAATGCTCGCGGAGAGAAAAAGCAGGACCAAGCTGGCCGGCAGAAAATAATCGGTGAGCAGGCCGTAAACCGGCGATTTTTCCGGAAACAACCCAAAGGTCGCCAACAACATCGGCACAAAGTAAATCCAGAACACGCACGGCAGGACCTTGAAGATGCGAGCGAGCGCCCTGGTCTCGGACAGCGCATAGATGCCGGCGACGATGGCACAGAGTACGACAAAAAGCCCGACGGGTTCCGCTCCCAGGAAAGTTCGAATGTCAGCGATGGACACCGGCGCGGAGAGTGCCAGTCAGCGCGACGGAGAAAAACATTTTTCACGAGCCGGGAAGGCGGTCGTTACGCCCGCTTTTGCCGAGGTCATTTTCGATCCCGGCCCCTCCCTCCGTCTTGGCGTCAACGTTGCCTGGAGATCCGTTCCGCTTCACGCCTTCGGCCGTACGACGTTCACCGCGTCGTCGATCGTCAATAGGGTGCAGCACGCTTCGAGACTCGCTGTGGCCGATCACATCCCGCCGGTTCATATGGGTCGGCATCATTCTGGCGCAAAGCCTTCTGAATCGGGCGTGACAATGACCCTCGGGCACTGTCTCATCAGCAGTGGAATTACTCGTGAGCGAGTCAATCGTTGAGCAGCCGCGACCGGACCCGCCGCCTCTCCCGCTGGAGCCGGCGGAGTTCGCCGCGCTCTACCAAACCCACAGCCGCGCGGTCTATTATCTGGCGCTGCGGTATCTGGGCGATCCGCAAAAAGCCGAGGACGCCACCCACGATGTTTTTCTCAAGGTTTATCGGAAGCTGGACGAATTTCGCGGCGAGTCGTCTCTGCGAACATGGCTTTACCGCATCACGATCAACCATTGTCACAACGTCCGGCAAAGCTGGCACAATCGTAATCTCGTCACCAACGCGGACGAAGCGGTCTGGGAAAATGCCCCGTCGCGGGTTGACTCGCCCTTCCGTGTGCTGGAGATCAAGGAACTCGGCGAGCGAATCCAAAAGGCGCTCGACGGTCTCACTGATGAATACCGCCTGTTGCTCTTGCTGGTCGCGGACGAGGAGATGAGTTACAACGAAGTCGCCGCGCTCACCGGGCAATCCGCGGACGCCGTGCGTGGCAAGTTGCATCGCGCGCGCAAGGCTTTCGCCGTGCTTTTCCAACAATCCGAATCCGAGGTCAAACATGAAACGCCAAACCAAACTCACGTCCCAAGAGCAGGAACAGCTTTCTGAAACACAGTCACAGCAAACCTCGGCCCGCGAATTTGAGTCGGCCGAAGAGCTCCTGCGACACGATGCCAGTCAGACGACCGTTCCGCCCGCAATCGCAGAACGGCTGAGCCAGTCGCTCCGAAACGAGCCGAAGCCGGAGCGTTC
>CAZNOE010000053.1:0-6115 GCA_964574525.1 uncultured Bifidobacteriaceae bacterium | reverse complement strand
GTATCGCATGAACTTTCAGACTGAAATCGAAACGCTCATCCGCGCCCGTTATCCGATTCTCTACATCGTTTCCACTGAGGAAATGCGTGTTCAGCAACTGGTGATGGAAATCGCCAGGAAACGGCAGAAAAAGGTTTTCGAGTGGAGTTTCAGCACGGGCATCGTTCCCGCCGGGACCTCGATTCAGTCACAGAAACAGCGCAACCCCGCCACGAAAGATCCGTTGGCGGCACTGGATCAAGTCATCGAGCAAGTCGAGCCGGCAATTTTTATTTTCAAAGATTTCCACCCCTTTCTGACGAAGAGCAATTTTGCGGTCACGCGCAAGCTCAAGGAAATCGCGCTGCACCTGAAGAACAGTTTCAAAACAATCCTGCTGATTTCGCCCGTGTTTGAAATTCCAACCGAACTGGAAAAAGAGATCACGGTGTTGAACCACCCGCTGCCGTCACGGGAAGATTTGTCCGCGCTGCTCGACCGGATCATCACCGACGTGAGCCAGTTCACGCAGGTGAAGATTGATCTGGACGACGCGGGACGCGATCGGCTGTTGCAGGCCGCGTTGGGGCTCACGCTGGGCGAGGCGGAAAATGTGTTCGCCAAAATCATCGTCAAGAGCGAACGCCTGAGCGGTGATGATGTGAACGAGGTTTTTGCCGAGAAGCAGCAAATCATCCGCAAGAGCGGCTTGCTGGAATATTACGCGACGAACGAGAGCTTCGCGAATGTCGGCGGCCTGGCGGTGCTGAAGGAATGGCTGAACAAACGCGCCGTGGCTTTCACGAGCGAAGCGCGCGCCTTCGGTCTGCCGGCGCCGAAGGGAATCCTGATGCTCGGAGTGCAAGGGTGTGGCAAGAGTCTGAGTGCGAAGGCCGTCTCCAATTTGTGGCAACTGCCGCTGCTGCGCTTCGACATGGGACGGATGTTCGGCAGCTTCATCGGTTCATCCGAAGAGAACGTGCGCCGGGCGATTGCGGTGGCCGAGTCGGTCGCACCGGCCATTCTGTGGGTGGACGAGATAGACAAGGCATTCGCCGGTTCGCAAAGTTCGGGAGCGACCGATGGGGGCACGACGGCACGGGTGTTCGGGACATTCGTGACCTGGCTTTCGGAAAAGACGGCGCCGGTTTTCGTCGTGGCGACGGCCAACGATATTTCACAATTGCCTCCCGAATTGCTTCGCAAGGGGCGTCTGGACGAAATCTTTTTTGTTGATCTGCCCCGACGCGAGGAGCGGCTGGAAATTTTCGGCATTCACCTGAAAAAGAGGGGCCGTGACGCGGCGCAATTCGACCTCGCAGCGCTGGCGGACGCGAGCAGCAATTTCAGCGGCGCAGAAATCGAGGAAGCCATCAACAGCGCGCTTTACGACGCCTTCGATGCCCGCGGAGAATTGACGACCCAACACATCCTGACGGCACTGTCGCAAACCGTGCCGCTCGCCAAAACGATGGACGAACAAATAAGCCGTCTCCGCAGTTGGGCCGAAGGGCGTGCCCGTAACGCCAGCGTTCCGCGAGATGTAAAAGGGTAGTGGCGCAAGCCTCCGGCTGGCGAATCCGGGCGACCCTCCGGTTGCCGATTCTCTTTTTCAGGCTCCGCCAAGCGGGACGCATTGGCGTCACACCGCAAGTCTCAGACTTGCGCCACTACGAAAATCATTGGTTTCTCCGGCTGGCTCCTGCTATAAACCCCGCGAAGTTCGCGCGGGATAGATTCCACGATTTGCGAGTCAACCATGAGCCGGTTTGTCAACCTTGAGTTCGGCGACGAACACGAAGATCAATCGCACGATCATCAGAAAGCGCTGGTCAAGGGCGAGGCGCATTATCTCGCCGAAGCACACGCGGCGTTTGAAAACGGCGAATTTGAATCCGCGCTTCGCCGTTACTCCAAGGTCCTCGAATACAATCCGCAAAACGCCGCGGCGTGGACCGGCCAGGTGCGCATGTTGATTGAACTGGCCGAATACCGCGAAGCCAAACTCTGGGCCGACAAGGCGCTGGAGAAATTTCCGAACGAGCCGGAGCTGCTGGCGGCCAAGGCCGTGGCGCTGGGCCGCAGTGGCGACCTCCAGGAAGCGCTCGCGTTTTCTGACGCCTCGATCGAGGAACGTGGCGACACGCCGTACATCTGGCTCGCGCGCGGCGACGTGTTGCTGGCCCGCGAGGAGCCGCGGGCGGATTATTGCTTCGACAAAGCGCTTGGGCTGGCGCCGGGAAATTGGGTCGTTGCCTGGCTGGCGGCGCGGATTCGTTATTACTACGAACAGTTCGCGCTGGCATTGAAGTTGATTCAGCAGGCGGTCGAATTGAATGCCGGCCACTTTCTGCTCTGGCTGGAACTCGGCCGTTGCCAGCACGCGCTCGGACTGGCCGGTCCGGCCCGGAACTCGTACAGCCAGGCGCTGCAACTCAATCCCCACAGCTCAGAGGTTAAGGTCGCTTTGGGAAGGCTTTCGGAAATTGGGCTTTGGTCGCAACTCCGCGGCTGGTGGCGTCGATTTTTCAACCGATGAGCACTGACAAACTGAACCGCTTTCTCGCGGCGGCAAACGACTTCGACGCTTCTGATCTTCACCTCGTGACCGGTGTGCCACCCGCCTTCCGCGTCAATGGAGAGATCATTATCGCGGATGAAGACGCCCTCAGCGAAGCGGATGTCACCGCGATGGCTGACGGCTTGCTGAACGAGCAACAGAAAAAGAAGTTCGAGCAGGAGTGGGAACTTTGCATTTCCCTCCTGCACAGTGTGGCGGGCCGTGTGCGCGCCACGTTCTACCGGCGCAACGGGCATCCGGAGATGAGTTTCCGTTTTTGCGGCGAGCGCATCGCCACGCGGGAGGAACTCGGTCTGCCCGATCGCATTGACGAACTGGCGCGCAAGCCGAATGGATTGGTCTTGATCACCGGCCCGACCGGCGCCGGAAAGACGACGACGCTCAATTATCTGGTTGATCTCATCAACAGTGAGCGCCGCTGCAAGATTGTCACGATCGAAGACCCGATTGAATTCGTTCACCAGAACAAGCGCGCCATCGTTGTCCAGCAGGAGGTGCTCACGGACGTGCGTTCGTTCAACCGCGCCTTGGTCCATGTTCTGCGTCAGGACCCGGACGTGATCGTCGTCGGCGAGATGCGCGACTTTGAAGCGATTTCGACGGCGTTGACTGCGGCTGAGACCGGCCACCTCGTCCTGGCCACCATGCATTCGCCGAACGTTTCGCACGCCTTGGAGCGAATCATTGGCGTCTTCGAAGGCAGCGCGCAACGGCAGATCATTCTTCAACTGGCCAATGCCTTGCAGGGAATCATTGCGCAGGATTTGCTGCCGGCAGCAGACCGCACCCGCCGCGTGCTTGGATATGAATTGCTCATTGCCAATGGCGCCGTGCGCAATCTCATCCGCGAGAACCAGCTTCACCAGTTGGAGAACACGCTGCAGATGGGTAGGAAAGACGGCATGGTGCTGATGGACAATTGCCTCTACGATCTCTACTGCAAATGCCTGATCAGTTATGACACCGCGGTCAGCCGCGCCCGGCATCCGGACCAGATCATTCGGCAGAAGACTTGAGCAAAGACGTTCTGCTCAAAAAAAGAGCCAGGCGTTATGCCTGGCTCGTGCGTAAAAAATGGAACCGGCTACTTCACCAGTTTCAGCGCAATTTGCTTTTCCAGTTCGTGTACCAATTCGATGTCTTTGCCACCGCCTTTGGTGCGCGCCTGAACCGTAACCGCGGTGATGCTCGGATCAATGGATTCAACACGAATCCAAACCGTGCGCTGTTTGACCTTGCCATCCAACGCGCGGACAGTGTTCGTCGTGTCGTGCGGAATGTATTCGTTGGATAAGACGCCGTTGCTGGTGATCACTGCTTTGGCCGCATCATAGACCTCATTCACAGGCCGCTCATAACGACCTTCAATCCGGTCCTTGACCAAAGGCCAGGCTGCCGTCTTGGTGCCGCTCACGGTGCGCACGCAACCAGTGGCGATCAATCCAATGCCGAGAAACGCCGCAAGGAAATTTGCTTTCATTTACGCGCAATGAACCACATTCGCCGCATCCGTCAAGCATGAAGCAGAAATTCCAAAAATCCTCTTCGCCATCGTTTTGTCTGTCATTCTCGAGACCACGTCCGGTTCGAGGATGAGACCGAGGATTCGACAGGCATTTTGCGCCTCGATGAGGACGAGCCGGGAATTCCGCGCTTGCCAAAACCGCGCGCGGTTTGGCATGTTTGAACATGGCAGCGCAAACCGGCAGTTTAGACTCCCAATTCTACCAGGCAGCAGACACGTTCTTCGCCGCCCAATCTCACCTCGCGCTCACGTTCGACGACCTCACGCTCGCGACGCTTTATTCGGAAATCCTCCCGAGCGACACGCAGCTCGACACGCAAATCGCCGAGGGTCTCCAATTGAACATCCCGGTTATTTCGTCCGACATGGACACGGTGACTGAATCGCGCATGGCCATCGCCATGGCGCTCAATGGCGGCCTCGGCCTCATCCACTACAACATGCCCGAGCGCCAGCAACTCTCCGAAGTCAGCCGCGTCAAATTCCACGTGCCCGGCATGATTCCGGAGCCGATCAGGGTCGCGCCCGACCAACTCATCGCGGAGGTGTTGAAGCTGATTGAAGAGCGCAAGTTCAGTTTCAGCACGTTCCCGGTCGTTGACGAAAAAGGAAAACTAGTGGGCCTGCTGTCCGGCCACGTGGTCAAGCCGCGTTATGCCAAACGCAAAATCGCCGACGCCATGACGCCACGCGGTCAGGTCCACACGATCAACAAAAAGGAACTCGGCAAGGACCCGATTGCGCGCGCGGACAAGTTTTTCACCGAGCGGCCCGGCATTCACAAATTGCTCGTGGTGGATGACGACGACCATCTTCGCGGTTTGTTCACGATGAGTGACGTGGAGCGTATTGCCCACGAGCGGCGCGCGCAGTTCAAGCCCGCGCGCGACGCTCAATTCCGCCTCGTCTGCGGCGCGGCGGTCAGCGCCACACGCAATGCATTCGGCGAATTGGATCGCGAGCGGATTCTCGCCCACGTCGGCGGACTCGTCGAACGAGGCGTGGACGCCGTGGCCGTTTCGACCGCGCACGGCCACAGCAAAGGCGTCGGCGACACCGTGAAAATGCTCCGTGACGCGTTTCCGAAACTGCCCATCATCGCGGGCAACGTAACCAGCGCTGCGGGCGTGCAGTTTCTCGCGGAAAGCGGCGCGAGCACCATCAAGGTCGGGCAGGGGCCGGGTTCGATCTGCACGACGCGCATCGTCGCGGGCGTGGGCATTCCCCAAATGACAGCGCTCTACATTTGTTCGCGGGCCGCCGCGAAGAAGCGCGTCACCATCCTCGCCGATGGCGGCATCACCAAGTCCGGCGACATCGTGAAAGCATTGACGCTCGCGGATGCGGTGATTTGCGGCGGATTGTTCGCCGGTTGTCCCGAAGCGCCGGGCGATGTGATGGAAATCGGCGGCAAGCTTTACAAACAATACCGTGGGATGGGCAGTCTCGCCGCGATGAAATCCGGTTCCGCCGCGCGCTATGGCCATGCGCCAAATCCGACACAGAAAGTCGCGCCCGAAGGCATTGAGGCGCTGAAGGAAGTGTCCGGCTCCGTGGACCGCGTGCTGGCGCAACTCATCGGCGGCATTCAATCCGGCATGGGTTATTTGGGCGCGGCAAATCTCGCGCAACTGCGCGAAAAGGCCCGCTTCATTCGTGTGAGTGCCGCCGGCATCAAAGAAGCGGCGCCGCATGACGTGGTGGAGTTGAAGACCGGGAATTGATACTCGTGCGGCTCGGTCGCCGACCTTGGCGTAGCCGGAAATCAACAAATTCTCTCCTGATTTAGGAAGCTACCATTCACATCGCCGTCCAACCGCCATCTACGGGCAAAGCCACACCAGTCACATAAGAAGACTCGTCCGCCGCCAGGAACAGCGCCGCTTCGGCGACTTCACGCGGTTGACCGACGCGACCGAGAAATGTTTTGCTGATCTGGCGCTGGTAAAGTTCCGAGCCTGGCTCAGGCGAGATACGCGTCGTGATGGCGCCCGCGCAGATGATGTTGCAGCGGATGTTGTGCGGACCGT
>CAZNOE010000052.1:0-16321 GCA_964574525.1 uncultured Bifidobacteriaceae bacterium | reverse complement strand
GATCGCCTGCCGCCAGCGCAGCCAGCCCGAGGTTGCTCACCGTGAGCGAGCCGCCGTAGGTCAGCATGCCCGCTACTTGAAGCTGGTCGTTGGTGAGGACGGCGCCGTTCCTGCTGATTTCCATGATGACGTTGCCGAGCAATGAGGGTGAGTTGCTCAATACAATTTTGCCGACGGACGTTCCGGGCGAGAGCGTGCCGCCGACGGCCACGGCGAGCGTGCCGCTGATGGTGCCGTTGCCCCGCAGTGAAGCGTTGTTGGCGATGGCGAGACCATCGTTGAACGTGTGCAGACCATTGCCGGCCAGTTCAAACGCGGCGGCGCTCGTGCCATTGCCCACGGTGAAGAGTTGTCCGTTGCTGTTGGTCGTGCTCTTGGTCTTGAGCGTGCCGCCGTTGAAGTTGAAGAAGCCGCCGCCTTGAGCGCTCGCGTTGGTCAGCCACAGCCGGTCTGTCTCGATGAGGCCGGCGTTGAGGACGTTGGTGCCGTGGCGGATGTCCAGCAAGCCGCTGCCCGCCGGGTTGGTCACGGTGAGGCTGCCCCCGCTGACCGTCAGCAGGTTGTTGCTGGGGGTGGTATAAAAGCCAAAGCCGACGTAAACCTTATTGGCAGCGAACACGGCGCCGCCGTTGGTGATCAGGAGCCGGTTGCCGGTGCCATCATTGCCGACGTAGAGTTCATTCCGGTTGTTCCAGACGGAGCCCGCCCCGGTCACCATCACCTCGTTGGTGTGGGCGTCTGTTTGGGTGCCAATGATGCCGTAGTTGTTGTCCACCCAGCCGCCGTTGCTGATCACCGCCCGGTTTCCACTGCCCGACTGGCCCACGTAGAGACTACTCGCGTTACTCCAGTAGGAGTTGATGCCGGTCACCAGCGCCGTATTGTTGTTTCCAAAAGTGGGGTTGACGCCAATGAGTGCGTTAAAGCTATCCACCCCGCCGCCGTTGCTGATCACCAGCCAGTTCCCACCGCCCGAATTGCCCACGGTGAATCCATTCAACGTCCAGAGGGAGTTCGCGCCGGTCACCAACACCACATTGTTGCTGGTGGGAATGGCGGGGGAGGCATTTGGGGGGCCAATCCAGCCGATGTTGCTGTCCACCCGCGCCCCGTCGCTGATTTCCAGCCGGTTTCCGCTACTAAAGAAGCCCACGTGGAAATTGCCATCCGTTGACCAGCGGGAGTTGACACCGGTCACCAGCGCCTCGTTGTTGCTGCTGCTGGAAGTAGCGTAGCCACCAATGTAGGCGTCGGTGTAATAAGTGTGTCGCACCTGCGCGCCGTTGCTGATCACGAGCCGGTTGAACGCGCCGCCGTTCCCCACGTAGATATAGCCATAGGCGAGCATCTGCCACCGGGTGTTGGCGCCGGAAACCGACACGGTGTTGGAGTTGGCTCCAATGGACGCACCGAGGACAATGTTGCCGCCGTTGGTCAACTGCGCGCCGGACGAGAGCGACAACAGGTTGTTCGAGGCCGAGGCATTGGCACCCACGACAACGCCGCCGCCGGTAAACACGCTGAGGCCGGGGGCGGCAAACACGGTGGCGCCGTTGCTGATGACAAGCTGGTTGAACGCGCCGTTGCTCCCCACGTAGAGACTGTTGCCCACCAGCCACCGACTGTTCGTGCCGGAGACGAACGCGCTGTTGGCGTTGGCGCCCGGGTTCCAGCCGAGCACGCCGTCGCCACCGTTGGTCAGCCATGCGCCGGTCGAGAGCAGCAGGGAGTTGCTCACGGCACCGCTGTTGAAACCCACGACGACATTGCTGCTCGCCGAGACGGTGGCGGCGTTGCTGATCGTCAGCCGGTTTCCGCCGCCGAAATTTCCGACCACGAGATTGCTCCGGCTGCTCCAAGTTGAGCCGACTCCAGTCACCAGCGCCTCGTTGTTGCTGCTGGAACTGTTGAAACCGAGGTAGCCGTCATTGTTCCCCGCCCGCGCGCCGTTGCTGATGACAAGCTGGTTGAACGCGCCGGAGTTGCCGATGTTCAGCGCCCCGCTGTTGCTCCACGTCGAACCGATGCCCGCAAGGAACACGGAGTTGCTGCGAGACGTGGCCCCAAGGCCGATGTCGCCCGAGGTGCCCGCCCAGATAAAGTTGCTGATGGTGAGTTGGACGTTGGTGCCGGCATTGCCCACGGTCAGCGCTCCCAGGCCACTGGCCTTGAAGCCGACGTTCAGACCGTTCAGGGAGGAGCCGGTCAGGAGATTTGCCGTGTCGTTCTCGTCCAGCGTGAGCGCGCCGATGTTGGTCATCGCGGAGGTGCCATCAATGAACAGCGTGTCGTTGATGCCGGCGTTGCCCCAGGTGAAGGTGCCGCCGCCCAAGTCCCAGATGGAACTGGAGAGAAGCGTGACGCTGTTGTTGCGCGACGCGACGTTGCCGAGTGTAAGGCCTGCGCTGGAGAGCGAACCGCCCTCGGCCAACACACTGTTATTGGTGGACCCGGCCGCATTTCCCAAAGTGACCAATCCACCCGCACGCAACGCGCCGCCGTTGCTGACGACGAGCTGGTTGAACGCGCCGTAGTTGCCGATGTTCAGGGTGGTGCTGTTGCTCCACACCGAACCCGCGCTGGCGATGACTACCAGGTTGCTTCGGGCAGCTGCGTTGTTGCCGATGGTGCCGGTCGTGCCGGACAGCGTGGAGTTGCTGATGGTGAGCTGGACGTTGGGGCCGTCGTTGCCCACGATCACCGCGCCCGCACCGCTGGGACTGAACTGAAATTGGTTGGTCGTGAATCCATTGAGCGTGTAACCGCCGGGAGCGTTGGTCAGATGGAACGCAGTCGCGTTCTCGTCCAGCGTCAGCCCGCCGATGTTCGTCATCGCTGAGGTGCCGTCAATGGTCACGGTGTCGTTGAACCCCGCGTTACCCCAGGTGAAGGTGCCGCCGCCCACGTCCCAGATGGAGCCGGAGAGGAGCGTGACGCTGTTGTTGCGCGACACGGCGTTACCCAACGTCAGGCCAACGCTGGCGAGCGAACCACCCATGGCCAGCACACTGTTGTTGGTTGCGTTGGCAGCAACTCCCAAGGTGACCCGTCCAGCCGCGCGCACCCTGCCGCCGGCGCTGACGATGAGTTGGTTGAACGCACCGTTGCTGCCGATGAGCAGACTGCTGCCGTTGGTCCACAGCGAACCCGCGCCAGTGACGCGGGCGAGATTGAAATTGGCTCCGCTGTTATTCCCCACCGTGCCCGTTGTGTTATGCACCACGCCGGCGTTGCTCACCACCAGTTGATTGCCCGCACCGTTGTAGCCCACGAAAAGGTCGGCCGCGTTCGTCCACTGCGAACCCGCGTCTGTCACCATCACCGTGTTGTTGCTGCTCGAAGCGGTGAAGCCAATATTGCCCATGTTGTCCCGCACTACGCCACCGTTACGAATCTCCAGCCGGTTGCCTTTGCCCGAAAGGCCCACGCTGAGGAACCCCGACGACCACAGCGAGCCCGTGCCCGTCACCACTACCGCGTTGCTGCTGCTGGTGGAATTGTTGCCGACGTAGCCGAGGGCGCTCCACACCACGCCGCCGTTGGTTACCACCAATTGATTGCCCGCACCGTTGTAGCCCACGAAAAGGTCGGCCGCGTTCGTCCACAGCGAACCCGCGTCTGTCACCACCACCGTGTTGCTGCTGCTGGGAGAATTGTAGCCGAGGAAGCCGGAACTGCTCCGCACCACGCCGCCGTTGCGCACCACCAATTGACTGCGCGCGCCGAGGTAGCCCACGTAAAGATCCACCTCATTTGTCCAGAGCGAGTTCGTTCCTGTCACCATCGCCGCGTTGCCAGTGCCGCCATAATTGCCAAGGAAGCCTTGTCGGTTGCGCACCACGCCGCCGTTGGTCACCACCAGTTGATTTCCTCCGCAGTTGAAGCCCACGGAAAGGTCCTCCTGATTCGCCCACAGTGAACCCGCGCCAGTCACCACCGCCACGTTGTTGCTGACGCCAAAAGCGGATCCGACCGCGCCGAGGTTGGCCCGCAGCACGCCGCCGTTGGTCACCACCAGTTTATTGCCCGAGGCGCTGGTGCCGACGACAAAGGCGGAGGTGTTGGTCCACAGCGAGTTGGTGCCCGTCACCACCGCGAGGTTGTTGCCCGAAAAATAGCCAAGGTGACAGGACTCGTCCCGCACCACGCCGCCGTTGGTTACCACCAATTGATTGCCCCCGCCGTTGTAGCCTACATAAAGGTTGGTGGCCATCGTCCAGAGCGAACCCGCGCCACTCACCATCGCCAGGTTGTTGCTGCCGCCATAAAGGCCAAGGTAGCAATCGGCGTTCTCCACCCTGCCGCCGTTGCTCACCACCAGTTGATTGCCCGAGCCGTCGAAGCCCACGTCGAGGTCGAACTCATTTGTCCAAAGCGAGCCCGCGCCCGTCACCACCACCACGTTGCTGCTGCTGGTGAAATTGACGCCAAGGCGGCCGATGCTGTTCCGCACTACGCCGCCGTTGGTCACCACCAGTTGATTGCCCGCGCCATTGTAGCCCACGTAAAGGACATACGAATTCGTCCACAGCGAACCCGCGCCCGCCACTACCGCCGCGTTGTCGCTGCTGGTGGAACCGTACCCGAGGATCCCGGAGTTGTCCCGCACCACGCCGCCGTTGTTCACCAGCAGTTGATTGCCCCCGCCATTGTAGCCCACGGCAAGCTCCGACACATTCGTCCACCCCGAACCCACGCCCGTCACCACCGCGGTGTTGCCGGTGGAAAAGAAGCCGAGGGAGCCGGAACTGCTCCGCACCACGCCGCCGTTGCTCACCACCAGTTGATTGCCCGCGCCCAGGAAACCCACGTAAAGACCCAGCTCATTCGTCCACAACGAACCGGCGCCGGTCACCACCGCGGCGTTGCTGCTGCTGGTGGAATTGTAGCCAATATAGCCGTCATGGTTGCGCACCACGCTACCGTTGCTCACCACCAGTTGATTGCCCGCGCCATCGCGGCCCGCGAAAGAATCGCCCGACATCAGCCAGCGGGTGTTCGCCCCGGCCAGCCGCACCGCGTTCGCGTTCGCCCCGATATTGCGGCCGACGTAGCCGTGGCCGGAGTTGGTCAGCAGCGCATTGTTGGCGAGGATGAGCAGCGTGAACGAGCCGTTGGTCCCCACCGTCACGTCGCCGGGGATGTTGGTGGTGACGTTGTTGAGCGTGTTGGTCGCGCCGTCGGCCACGACTTGTGCGCGCAGTGGCGAGACTGCGACCGCGAACAGCAAGGCCGCGAGAAGGAGAGGGTGGATTCGGGTTTTCACGAGAGGTCAAGGTTTGAACAGCCGATAAAACCGGTTTCCGGCCGGCGGGTTCACGATGATGTATTTGATCGTGCCGTTGTCGGTGGGAGTCACGGTCACGTTGCTCCAGTTCACCGAGACAACGCTGTTGGTGTTCTGCTGCAACACAAAGTCCGTCGCGGGCGACGGCCACGAAACCAACGCGGTGTTGGTCGAGGTGATGGTGATGGCGAGCAGTGGCGCACCGGGCGTTGGCACGACGGACAGCAAACTCCAGAATCCGCCAGTGATGGAAAAGTTTCCACCGCTCATCGCGCCGGCATCCGATTGGCCGATGGTGCCGCTCACGGTGTAAACGCCGCCCGTGCTCGTGCCGCCGCCGCCGCCAATCGTGAACCAGTCAATCGAGTATTGGGCCAGCGCGGCGAAGGCGCTGAGGCTGACCAAGAGGGAGAGGACGGTTTTTCTCATGGATTGTTTTTGCTTTGTTCTTCGAGCCATTGTTCGTAACTGCGCTTGGGCAGGGACAGTCCGGCCACGCTCAACACGGCGTTCGTCTTCTCCTTCGCCACATAGAGCAGGAAGCCGCCGGGGGTCTCGATCACGGCGCTGACATCTCCGGGCCAGCGCAACTGGACGCGCAGCACGTTCTGCAATTCGCCGGGAAGATCAGCGAAATAAAACTTCGCATCCTTGCCGTCACCGGCGTGCGGCGAGGAAAGAATCTGCGCGTCCGGCCCGAAACGTTTCTTGATTTCAATCTCGTCCGCGCCGGGCGCCTTGGTTTCCGAAGGACGCGCGCCGAGGTGCCAGGTCGTTTCGGTCACGGCGTTGGAATGGCTGCGCTTCAATAGCGCCAGCAAGCTTTCGCAACGCGCGCCGTTTGTTTTCGCGGTGAGGAGGTCGTTGCGCGTCTGCTCGACTCGCCGGCGTTGCGGCGCGTGGAGTGCGTCGTCGTTGTCGAATTTCTCCCGCAACAGGCGTTCGACGAGGATGGGCTTGGCCATCGCGCGGGCGAAGCGGGCGGGGTCGTGGCCCAGCGCGGCCTTGAGTTCGGCGAGCATTTCCGGGGCGCGCGTGGTGGTGTTGACGCGTTGCACCTCGGCGTCGAGCAGCGCGGGCGTGACTTCGACGCCGTAGGTTTGCTTGAGCGCGGCTTCCTTGCGCAAGTCCTGCCAGACCAAGCTCTCCAACGTGGCCGGAGGCAGCACCTGTTCGAAGGGCGGTTTCTCGCCGAGGCGATGATTGTAATAAACGCGCTCGATGGCCGCGCGGTCGGCGCGGAGCGCGACGAAGTCTCCGCTCAATGCCGGAGCCGCCAGCGCGAGCCAGGTGAGCAGCAGAAATGTCGGTTCAAATTTCATCTCTCATCTCTCAACCAAAAACTCTCCACTGCTTCATGGCCTCTGGTAGAGATACATCAACTTGCCGAGTGTGTAGAACCAGGTGTCGTTCAAAAAGCCTCCGCCCCAGACGATCATCTCGCTACCCGTCCACACCGCCGTGTGCGAGGAGCGCCCAGCGGGCGCGGCGTCGGTGGTCACCGTTATCCAATTGTTGGCCGCCGGATTGTAGCGACCACCCGTATTGCCGCCGCTGATTCCGCCCCAGACAATCATTTCGCCGCCGGTCCACACCACCGTGTGCTCGCGGCGCGCGGCGGGCGCACCGGTGGCGCTCACCGCCGTCCAAGTGTTGCCCGCCGGATTATAGCGACTGCCGTCGTTGAAATTAGTGTAGACGATGGTTCCTGGTGGGAACACGTAGTAGGAGTGGCCTCCGCCCCAGACGATCATTTCGCTGCCCGTCCACACCGCTGTGTGCGAGTAACGCCCCGCGAGCGCGGGCGGGACCGTCATCGCCGTCCAACTGTTTCCCGCCGGACTGTAGCGCGCGCCGTAGTTAAAATCGTTATTATCGAAGCTGCCGCCGTTTCCGCCCCAGACGATCATCTCGCTGCCCGTCCACACCGCCGTGTGATATTGGCGCGCGGCAAGCCCGCTGCCGGTGCTCACCGCCGTCCAACTGTTGCCCACCGGATTGTAGCGCCCGCCGTCCTTCAAAAAGCTGCCGCTGTATCCGCCCCAGACGATCATCTCGCTGCCCGTCCACACCGCCGTATGCGAGGAGCGCCCGGCGGGCGCGCCGTTGGTTGTCACCGTCATCCAAATGTTCACCGCCGGATTGTAACGCCCGCCGTCGTTCAAGCGGCTGCCGTCGTATCCGCCCCAGACGATCATCTCGCTGCCCGTCCACACCGCTGTGTGCGAGTTGCGCCCGCCGGGCGGCGCGCTGGTGGTGGTCGCCGTCCAACTGTCCCCCGCCGGATTGTAACGCCCGCCGGTATTCAAAATACCGCTGGCGCCGCTTCCGCCCCAGACGATCAGTTCGCTGCCCGTCCACACCGCTGTCTGAGAGTTGCGGGCGGCGGGCGCGCTGTTGGTGCTCAGCGCCGTCCAACTGTTCCCCGCCGGATTGTAACGCCCGCCGTCAGCATAGTATGTGATGTTACTGCTTCCGCCCCAGACGATCATCTCGCTGCCCGTCCACACCGCCGAGAGATTCGCGCGCGCGGCCGGCGCACCAGCGGCGCTGACCTCCGTCCAACTGTTGCCCGCGGGATGGTAGCGCGCCCCGTCGTTCAAATAGTTGCCACTCTCGAATCCGCCCCAGACGACCATCTCGCTGCCCGTCCACACCGCCTTGTGGCTGATGCGCGCGGTGGGCGCGCCGTTCGTGTTCGCCGCCGTCCAACTGTTGCCCGCCGGATTGTAACGCCCGCCGTCGTTCACATAGCCGACGGCGCTGGATCCACCCCAGACGATCATCTCGCTGCCCGTCCACACTGCCGTGTGAAAGGTGCGCGCAGCGGGCGCGCCGTTGGTGGTCACCGCCGTCCAAGTGTTGCTGCCCGGATGGTAGCGCCCGCCGGTCACGTAACGGGTGCTGTTACTGTTTCCGCCCCAGACGACCATCTCGCTGCCCGTCCACACCGCCGTGTGCGAGCTGCGCCCGGCGGGCGCGCCATTGGTGCTCACTGCCGTCCAACTGTTGGCCGCCGGATTGTAGCGACCACCGTCGCTCACGGCACTGATGCTGTTGAATCCGCCCCAGACGATCAGTTCGCTGCCCGTCCACACCGCCGTGTGCGAGCCGCGCGCGCCGGGCGCGCCGGTGGTGCTCACCGCCGTCCAACTGTTCCCCGCAGGATTGTAACGCCCGCCGTCATTGAAAGGAGTGTCCTCGGCGAATCCGCCCCAGACGATCATCTCGCTGCCCGTCCACACCGCCGTGTGAACGGAGCGCGCGGCGGGAAGCGTGCCATAAACGCGCTGCTGCCAGGCATCGGATGTCGTCACGGTGCCGATCCGGACATAGCCCGCGTAGAGGAGGGCGGTGTTTTCCGTGAGGGACAACACCAGCCCGCCGCTGGGCACGCCGCTTTGACCGCCGGCATTGAGATTCGCCGCCGCCGCGCCCGACGCGAGTTGGACGGCCCCAACCGACCCGGCGGCCGCGAGAGTGAGCGTGTTGCCGTTGGGGGTAATCGTCAAATTCGCGCCCGCCACCAGAGTCAAGTCGTCTCTCAGACCGTTGAGACTTTTGACCACGGTGCCGAGGTTTACATCCGCCGCCGTCCCGGCGGTTTGCGCCCGGATCGCATAAGGCGAGGATGTGACCTCCTGCCGGGGAGTTAGCGTCATGAAGTTGCCACCGCCGACCGGGCGGACAGCGACCTCCAGCCACCGCGCTGAACCGGTGAAAACGTTCGCAATGAAGTCAATCCTCACGGTGAACAAACCGTTGGCGACATCCACGGGACTAACGGCGAGCGGACCACCGACAACAGTCACGCCCACCTCCGAATCGTAAAGAGTGAAGCGCATCTCGTAGGCCCCATTGGCCGGCGCGCCGTTGTTATTGAGCCGGCCGTTGTAGGTGAAGGCCGAGCTTTGGGCATGCGCCAGATCCGTGATGCTCAGAAGCGACAGAACAATCGAGGCACAACGACGAAGTTGGCTGGGTCGCCGTAATTTTCTCAAAAGGTTTTTCATGGCCGGTAATGAGGTTGCCTCGTTGGAATCAAGCGGTTTATGGTCCTAGCAGTTCATGGCTTTCACCCCCTTCATGCGCCAAAACCGGGAAAAAAGGCTCACGCGATTTTTTCTTTTCGCTCAATGAGCTATTCTCTGGAAAAATGGCGCATGTATGGGCGATGAATCCAGCGCCATGAACCCCGCGTCCGCCGAGCAAGCCATCTTCGCGGAGGCGCTGCGGCGCGACACGGCCGAAGCCCGCGCTTCCTATCTCGACGCCGCTTGCGGGACGGATACCACGTTGCGCCGCCGTATCGAAGCCCTGCTCCGCGCGGCTGAGAAGGCAGGTGACTTTCTGGAACAGCCGCCTACCGGCCTGAGCGCAGATGCCGGTTCAACTTTGCTCGCAACGGAACCCAGTGAGAAACCCGGCGACCGAATTGGCCGCTACAAATTGCTCGAACAAATTGGCGAGGGCGGCTGTGGTGTCGTCTATATGGCCGAGCAGGAGGAGCCGGTGCGCCGGCGCGTGGCGCTCAAGATAATCAAGCTGGGGATGGACACGCGCTCAGTCGTCGCGCGATTCGAGGCGGAGCGGCAGGCGCTGGCGTTGATGGACCACCCCAACATCGCCAAAGTGTTCGATGGCGGCGCGACGCAAACTGGCCGCCCCTACTTCGTGATGGAACTCGTGCGCGGCGTGCGCATCACGGAGTTTTGCGACGAAGCGAAGCTTTCGACCGAAGCGCGGCTCCAATTATTTCTGCTGGTGTGCCAGGCGATTCAGCACGCGCACCAGAAGGGCATCATTCATCGCGACCTCAAACCCTCGAACATTCTCGTGACCGTCAACGACGGCGCGCCCGTGCCCAAGGTGATAGACTTCGGCATCGCGAAGGCCACCGGCCAGCGATTGACGGACAAAACCTTGTTCACGCACTTCCACGCGTTCATCGGCACGCCCGCATACACGAGTCCCGAGCAGGCGGAGATGAGCAGCGTGGACATTGATACGCGCAGCGACATTTACAGTCTCGGGGTGCTGCTCTACGAATTGCTCACGGGCCGCACGCCGTTCGACTCCGAGGAACTGCTGCGCTCGGGCCTGGATGAAATGCGGCGCACCATCCGCGACAAGGAGCCACCGCGGCCTTCCTCGTGCCTGACAAATCTCGTGGCGGCCGATGTCAGGAAGCTCACGTCAAAATCTGAAGTCCGAAATCCGAAATCTGAAACGGATGGAGCCTCCTTGCGCCGATTGGTGCATGAGAAGAAGCACCTCATCCACCTTGTGCGTGGCGATCTGGATTGGATCGTGATGAAATGTCTGGAGAAGGACCGTTCACGGCGTTACGAAACCGCAAACGGTCTCGCGGCGGACATCAAGCGCCACCTCAACCACGAGCCCGTCACCGCGCGGCCCCCCAGCGGGATGTATTTGCTTCAAAAGCTGGCGTTACGGAATCGCGGGGCATTGATCATCGCGGCAACGGTCGTGGTCGCCCTGTTCGTGACCGTGCTCGCTCTGGCTACCAGCAACGCTCGCATTCGTCAGGAACGAAATCAGAAAGACGATGCGTTGCGTGCACGAGAGGTGGCGCTGGAAGCTGCGCGGGCAAGCGAGCATCAAGCGCGCGAGCAACTGTTTGTATCGTTGCAGAGTCAGGCGCAGGCCCGGCGCAACAGCCGGCAGATGGGCCAACGCATTGAAAGTCTTGCCGCCTTGACGGAGGCGGCGGGCATCCGGCCCGGCCCGGAGTTGAGGGATAATGCGATCGCCGCCATGGCGATGCCGGATATTCAGCGCGGACCGCTCGTGATGGGCTGGAACTCCACCAATCAGCTTGCCTTCGATTCGCGTTATGAGCACACCGCTCGCCTCGAGTCCGATGGCTCGATCAGCATTCGCAGTATCCAGGACAATCGGGAACTTCAACGTTTGAAGTCCAGTTCCGGGAACGCAACATCGCCTGCTCAAGGTTGGCTCCAATTTAGTCCGGATGGCCGCTTCATCCTCAAGCTTGACGACAGCGGCAAGCTGCACCTGTGGCAGTGGCAGACTGGACAGCTTGTGCTCACAACATCCGCTGACAGACGATCCCCCACGGCCTTCAGCCCAGATTGCCGGCGCTTTGCGGTCGCACAGGCAAACGCGATCGTTTGTTTCGATCCAGCGACGGGACAAGAGCGCCGCCGGTGGCAAATGTCGAATCGCCCTTGGATGCTGGCATTCAATCCCGACAACAAAAGATTAGCGGTTGGTTACGAGAAGTCAGCCGTCGTTTCCATCTACGATGCGGATGACGCGCGGCACCTCGCCGACTTGCCGGTCGGGATGAGCACCGGAGAGGCGGTTGCATGGCATCCCAATGGAAAACTTCTCGCGGCAGCGGGTTCCGATCCTCGCATTCAGATTTGGGATGTGGAAGCGCGACGCCAGGTGGCAGTGTTGGAAGGTCATGTCCAGCAGGTGAACCTGCTGAGTTTTCATCCGGGTGGTGAAATGCTCATTTCCGCTTCGTGGGACAACGTTCTTCGATTGTGGCATCCGGCGCCGGGCCGTTTCCTGATGCGGATACCGGCACTGGAATGGACAGGCTTTAGCGAAGACGGCCGGTGGTCGGGCGTCATCCGGACCACCAATGATCAAGCGCAGCTTTGGGGCGTGGTTCAAAGCCAGGAATATCATACGTTCGTCGGCACGTTGGGTGACAACCAGAGTTGGTTCACCGAGGGTGACATCAGTCCTGACGGGCGACTGCTGTCCCTTGGCGCATCAGACGGCGTGCGGCTGTGGGACGTGGCGCGAGGCTGCGAGGTCGCGCGGCTTGCCATGTCTCTCACGACGGGAGCGTTCCGGGCAAATGGCCGCGAATTGCTGACCTGCGGACCGTTGGATGGATTGCGGCGGTGGCGCATCGAAGGAAATTCAGAATCCGAAGGCGGACTTCAAGTACGTCCCTCGCATCGGGTGCCATTGCCTTTCGCACCCATACGCATGGCCATTAGTGGCGACGACCGGACAGTCGCCATCGTCGGAGAAGACGCCGGCCAGTGCGTGCTCCTTGATCTGGAGACTGAGGCCGTGCGCACCGCTGACATGCCGCATTCGAGCGTCGGCTATGTTGCATTCAGCGCCGATGCGAAGCGGATAGCCACCAGTGGCTGGCATTCCGAGCAGGTAAAGCTTTGGGACGGACAGAGCGGCAAACTAATCAAAGCGTGGGATGTTGCAGTATCGGCGCGCGTGTTTTTCACTCCGGATGATCGAGAATTGATCATCGCTCACGGCAACGAGTTTACTTTTCGCGAGTTGAACAGCATGGGGGTAAGTCGCCACATGCCGCGGGACATTGGCCTTTACCCCGGCTATGTCGCTTTCACGCCTGATCGAAAATTGATGGCGCTGGAAATGACGCCGGGCGTGATTCATCTGAAAGAAGTCGCGAGCGGCCGGATCGTGGCCAAACTCGAGGACCCGCATGGCGATCTCTCCACGTGGATGCGTTTCACTCCCGACGGCACGCAACTCATTGTCGCCGCCCGGTACGCTGGAGCGATCCATCGCTGGGACTTGCGAGCCATTCGCGCGCGATTGAAAACGATGAATCTGGACTGGGATTGGCCGGAATTCTCAGCGCCCGCCGCCGAAGCTTTCCCCTCCCGCAACCAGCAGCCGCTGCGCGTCCAGGTCGTCGGAGCAGAATCGGCAGCGTCAAGCCAACCCGCCGCCACCAATGGCGTCGTTGCCGAGCCATGAGCGAAGTCACGCGCATCCTCACTGCCATCGAGCAGGGCGACGCCAAGGCATCGGAAGAACTGCTGCCGCTCGTGTACAATGAATTGCGCCGCATGGCCGCGCACAAGATGGCCGGCGAGCCAGTGGGCCATACACTGCAACCCACCGCGCTCGTTCACGAAGCCTGGCTCAAGCTCGTGGACACACCCTCCCAATCGTGGCAGAGCCGCGCACATTTCTTTGGCGCCGCCGCCGAAGCGATGCGCCGCGTTCTCATCGCGCGCGCGCGCCGCAAGCACACCCAACGCCGCGGCGGCGGTGCCGCACACCTGGACGCGAGCGAAATTGAAATAGCCAGCCCCGCGCCGGATGAGCAACTGCTTGCGCTCAATGATGCCCTCGACCGCTTCGCCGCGCTCGAACCGCAGCAGGCCGAACTGGTCAAGCTCCGCTACTTCGTTGGACTGAAAATCGAGGAGGCCGCTGAAGTACTGGGCATTTCTGAAGCGACCGCAAAACGCTGGTGGTCTTATGCGCGGGCCTGGCTCTTCAACGAGATCAATACACAGAGGTGAATCACGAATTGGTTCCGCAAGAGCGCTTGGCCTCGACAAGGAATGCGGCTACCGATGCGGACGGTTACATCGTCGAACGGCTCGTCGTGCCGGTGGCGAAGCAGCGCGTAAACATGCGCCGCAGCGATCAACTGTTTCATATTGTTCATGCAAGAAATGCTTTCGGCCTTGTTTTTGGCCCTGGCCAGCGCCGGCAACAGCATCGCGGCGAGAATCGCGATAATCGCAATGACGACGAGCAATTCGATCAAGGTGAAGCCGCACTGGAGAACCGAACGATCGGAACGAAGCACCATCCGACGCCAACAGAACCTTTTCATGGCACAATAAGACCAGCCAGGCGCCGGCTTGGCAATCAGAGTCCTCGGGTTCGATATTCCCCGAGTAGCCCTGTTCCTACTTAGCGCTGACACGACGAGCGGGTGAATCCTTGCCGCACTCGTAACCCTCTGGCTTAATGCGCACGTAACATGAGCGCAGCAAAGCGAAAGAAAACCACAAACCAACCGGAATTGCCCATCGAAGGCGCGACGGCCCTGCCGGTTGAAGCGAAACCGCCCGGAAAAAAAGTCGCGACGCACGGCAACGGCGCACAGCACGTCATCGCCGAGGAAGTCACGGCGACAATTGCCCATCGTCCGTTTAATCCGAAGAAGCTCGAAGCCGGGTTGCACACGCGCGTGGACCGCGGGTTTCTGGATTACGCCAGCTATGTCATTCGCGACCGTGCGATTCCGAATCTGGCGGACGGATTGAAGCCGGTCCAACGGCGCATTCTGTGGGCGTTGCACCGCGCGGACGACGGACGCTTCACCAAGGTCGCCAACGTCGTCGGCGATACGATGAAGTTTCATCCCCACGGCGACGCGTCCATTGGCGATGCGCTCGTGGTGATCACGAACAAGCGTTACCTCATCGAGGGCCAGGGGAATTTTGGCAACATCTACAGTGGCGATCCCGCCGCCGCGCCGCGTTACATCGAGTGCCGGCTCACGGACCTCGCGCGCACGGAGCTTTTCAACGACGAGATCACCGAGTTCGTGCCGAGCTACGACGGGCGCAATCGCGAGCCTGTCGCGCTGCCGAGCAAACTGCCGCTCACTCTCATGCTCGGCACGGAAGGGATTGCAGTCGGTTTAAGCGCGCGGATTTTGCCGCACAATTTCCCTGAACTGCTCGAAGCGCAGATCGCGATTCTCAAGAAACAGCCGTTCAAGTGTCTGCCGGATTTTCCAACGGGTGGCCTGATGGACGCGCGTGATTATCAGGACGGCAAGGGCAGCGTGAAAGTACGCGCCCGCATCAAGACGCGCGATGAATCCACCGTGGTCATCACGGAAATTCCGCCCACGACGACCACGGACTCGCTCATGGCATCCATCGAGGACGCCACGCACAAGGGCAAGCTCAAGGTCAAAGCGATCAACGATTTCACGTCCGAGAACGTCGAAATCGAAATCAAATGTCCGGCAGGCGTGGACGCCGAGAAACTGGTAGATGCGCTGTATGCATTCACGGATTGCGAGGTGACGATTGCCAGCCGCATCGTCGTTATCAAAGATAAGCGGCCGGTCGAGTTGACCGTGAGCGAGGTGCTCCGCGAGAACACAGCGCAATTGGTGGACACGCTGAAGCGTGAACTCGAACTCAAGGAACAGAAGCTGCAGGACGAAATGCATTACCGCACCCTCGAACGCATCTTCATCGAGGAACGCATCTACAAGCAGATCGAGAAGTGCAAGACGTCCGAGGCCGTGACGAAAGCGGTGTACGACGGGTTCAAGCCGTTCAAGCGCCAACTCGTGCGCGAAGTCACCGATCTGGACGTGGACCGCTTGTTGCAAGTTCGCATCCGCCGCATTTCGCTCTTCGATATCAACCAGCACCGCGAGGAGATGGAAAAGGTGAAGGCCGATCTCGCCGAGGCGCGCAAGAATCTCAAGAACCTGACGCGCTACGTCATCGGCCACCTCGAAGCATTGCTGGAGAAATATGGCCCGCAGTATCCACGCCTCACGACGAAATCGTCGCGGCATGATGAGATTGACGCGAAAGAGGTCGCTTTCAAGGCGTTCAAGGTTGCCTATGATCGCGAGAGCGGTTACGTGGGCTATAAAGTCACCGGCGAGGAATTCAAAGTCGAGTGCACGAAGTTCGACAAGGTTCTGCTCGTGTTCAAGGACGGCACTTACAAGGTGTCCGAGTTGCCAGAAAAATTATTCGTTGGCCCGGAGCTCTTTTACTGCGGCCTGCCGGACCGCGAGCGTGTGTTCACGTGCGCCTACACAGACCGGAAAGCGAGCTACCTCAAGCGCTTCAAGTTCGGCGGCACGATTCTGAACAAGGCGTACCTCTGCATCCCGGACAAATCGCGCATCCTCTTCTTCGCGCCCGACACGCCGAAGGTTCTCTACGTCCGCTACAAACCCGCGCCGCACCAGAAGATCAGCCAGCAGACCTGCGATCCAAAGCAGATCGAAGTGAAAAGCCCTAAAACGCGCGGCCGCATGATTTCGATCAAAGACATTTCATCGGTGACGGCCGAACCCACGCGCGGTTGGGACGAGAAGGCGGCGACGACCGAGCTGGTTTTCGCGTAATCTAAACCCTTCGTCGTGCTGAAACGCACCCGACCCGGCGTTCGGGCTTGTGGAGCCCGCGTTGAATGGTTTGAATTCTGCGCGATGGGAATTGCACATGCGCCTGAACCGGCCGATTCGTCCAA
>CAZNOE010000051.1:0-16421 GCA_964574525.1 uncultured Bifidobacteriaceae bacterium | reverse complement strand
GGAGAAATCCAGACCGGAGGCCCGATTGTTCCATGGCGCAGTTTCTGGCGGGTGAAACCGCGGAAGATTGCGTGGCCGCAAACTAAAAATCAGAAATCCCTTGTCATCCGTGAAACGCACAGAGTATAAACGGCGCGTTGCCCTTTCGTGTTGAGAATTTCGTGCTGTTGCGCGGCAGAAAGTGCTTTGTTGCTTTTGCCTGCGTGGTCGTCGTTGTCTTTTCTGGCAGTGGATGCCGGGATCGCGCGTCGTCAACCGCAGCAGCGCCATTTGGAGAAGCCCCGCCCATTGTCGCGCAGGTCGGCAGCAATGTCATCACGACCGAAGCTCTGCAAAAGGAGATGGCCCGGCGCGGGCGGGCGGCGGGGAAGAGGATTCAAAGCGCCGCCGAGCTTGAGGCGGTTTTGGAGGAAATGATCCGCTTCGAGACGATCTTCGCGCGGGCGGCCGCGGCCGGTTACGACCAGGACCCGGAAATGCAACAACGATTCCGCCGCATGGTTGTGGCGAAGTATCAGGAGGACCGGTTGCCCGGGGGCGACCACGCGGTTGTTCCCAAGGACGCCGAGATCGCGGCGTCCTATCAACGGCAGATTGCGGAATTCACGCAGCCCGGAAAAGTGCGCGTGGCGATGATCTTCCAGAAAGTTTCCGCCAAAGCCGCGGAAGAAAAGCAAGCCGAGGCCTGGCAACGGGCCGGGCAGTTGCGCGAGTTGGCCGTCCGAGAAGCGACGCAACAGGCGGGTTTTGGCGACCTCGCGCGGCAGCATTCGGACGATGCGGCGACGCGATACCAGGGAGGTAATTGCGGGTGGGTTGACCGGGGGAAAACCGATTACCCCTGGCCGCAACCGGTGGTGGACGCGATGTTTGCCCTCGCGAAACCCGGAGACATCAGTCCGGTGGTGCGTGCGGCGGATGGCTTGTATCTCCTTAGGCTGATCGAGGCACGCGAGCCAGCGCCACTGCCGCTGGAGAAGGTGCGCGACCGCATTGCGTGGCAACTTGGCAAACAGGCGGCGGAGACACGCCGGCAGGAATTTTACGCACGACAAAAAGAGGGCTTGAGCATCAAGGTAAACCGGGAGGAGCTGGCGAAGCTGATTTCCCAGGCTCAAGCCGCCGCGCCGGAAGTCGCCGGACCGCCGCCTTTGCCACGCCGATAGTCGCAACTCAAAAGGAAACCCATGAACATTCAACTTCACCGCCCCGGCCGTTGCCACGCCCTCGCCACAGAAGCATTACTCAGCGCGGGCGCGCTCGTCTGCTCCGGCGCCCTGGCCGCCGAGCCACTCTACACGCAGAGCATCGCGCTGCAATCCGGCTGGAATGCGATTTACCTGGAAGTGACGCCCACCAATACCGCGCCGGAGTTGCTTTTCCAGGGTCTGCCGCTCGACAGCGCCTGGGCGGTGCAGGAGACTTTGTCGTCAGTGGATTACATCCAGGACGCCGCTGAAGCGCTTTGGAACGTCGAGCGTTGGGCGTTCTTTGTCCCGACCAACCGGCTGGAATCCGTTGGCAACCGGTTGTTTGCCATTCTCGGCCACAAGCCGTACTTGCTGAAGTTGACCAGCGCCGCTACGTGGACGGTGACGGGACAGCCAGCGGTCAAAGCCATCAACTGGGCGCCCGACGCGTTCAACCTGCGTGGCTTTCCACTCGAACCGGAGGCGCCGCCAACCTTTCAGACCTTCTTCCGCCCTTCGCCGGCGCACTACAGCACCGCGACTTTGCAGCTTCAATCCATCTACCGCCTGTCCGGTGCCGGCGTCTGGACGCTGGTCACGCCGGCCACGCCAATGAAGAGCGGCGAGGCGTATTGGGTTTACTGCAAAGGCGGTTCGGACTTTCAAGGTCCATTGAGTATCACCGGTCTCACCGGCGAGACGTTGGAATACGGCGAAAACCTGGACACCATCACTGTCGAATTGAAGAACAGCGCGCCGGGTCCCGTGGTCTTGACCCTCCGTGACATCGTCGCTCCGACGCAGAATCCGCTGGCTTATTACCGTTTTGATCCGGCCATTGGCGCAACGTGGCCGGATTTGCCCACGCCGCTCACGTTCTTCGCTTTGGCGGGAGCCAATTTGCCGCTGCGGCTGGCCATTCGCCGTACGGCATTCGGCGGCACGAGTTACGCAACCGTACTCTCGATCAACAATGGTGCCGGAACCCGCCTCTTGTTGCCCGTGACGGCCGCCAAGAGCGCCCTCGCGGCAGCCGCGAGTTCGAACAGCCCGCCACAGGTGCAGGCGCAAGGCCACGCCGGATTGTGGATTGGGTCGGTGAGCATCACCGGCGTAAGCGAGGCGCATTCCGGGACGCTGGTCACGAATGGTTTCGATTCGCAAGGCCGGCCCCTTGTCATCGAGCGGGTGGGTTTCAATCCGACGCCCCGTCCCGTGGGCACCCCGGCGGAACTGCGGCTGCTCGTGCACGTCAGTTCGAACGGCGCCGCGCGCCTGTTGAAAGAGGTGATCCAGATGTTCAAGGAAGGCACCTACACGAACGACGCCAACGGCAATCTCGCCGCCGCGACGCCTGGCCGGTATGTGTTGCTGACGGACCCGGCGCTGGTGCCGCAATACGAGGGCGTGGCGTTGCGGGATGGCGTGGGCGTGGGCCGCCGCTTCAGCACGGTGGCGTATGATTTCCCTGGTCAATCCCTCGCCTTGAGCGGAACGTTCGCCGCCAACCAGTCGTTAAGGGTCACGAACACAATGGCCGCCGATTGGCCAACCAACCCCTTCCGTCATCGCTACCACCCGGATCATCAGCCGCGCGATTCCTATGACGTGACCCGCGCCCTCACGCTGCAAATCCTGCCGCCACCGACCAACGCGCCGCCCGATTATGGGGACCAGCGGCTGAATGGCGCTTACCAGGAAGTCGTCACCGGCCTGCACAAAACCAACATCATCGCTACCGGCTCGGTTTCGCTGGTGCGCGTCTCGCGCGTGGGAGTGCTGAACCAATAATCACGAAGGAATCTCAACATGAACACCAAGTCTTTGCAAAATGGCTGGCGGAAAACCTGGCTCGCTGCGGCCCTCTCCTGCCTGGCGGCGATGGCGGCGCAAGCCGTTGACTGCGCCGTCAGCGGGCGCGTCACCCACCTGAACGGCAGCGCCTATCCCGGCGTCCGCGTGGACCTCGTCAGCGCCGGCTCCTCTGCCAACCTCATCAGTTGGTGGAACACCGCCTACACCGACGCCAACGGTAATTACAGCCTCATCGCCCTCACCTTCGGCGGCACCACCCACACCTACTACCGCGTCCGCTTCTCCGTGGACGGCCACTTCTTTACCCAACCGGCCCAACTCGACATCACCTCCCAGACCACCGTCACCGGCATCAACGGCCAGGAAATTGGCGACTTCCCCCAGCTTGCCGCCAAAATCGCCCCCGCCACCCCCGGCATCGTAAACCTCGTCCGCCTCAACAGCAACATCGCCGTTTACGACATGATCACCGGCAACGGCCTTGGCGTCGCCGGCACCGTTTTCGTCGGCCCACCCAAAGTCACCACCAGCCTTAACTACCCCGCCAACGGATACACCACCCTCGGCGCCGCCACGCTCCCCGTCCCTTGGACAATCTCCTGCTGGGTCAACCGCGCCGACGCCCCCGGCACCTCCGCTACCCTCATCGGCGACGCCGCCAGCGCCATCAAAATCGAACAATACGCCACCACCCGCAAAGTCGGCTTCACCAAATTTGGCGGCCAGGACTACTCCTTCAACTACACCCTCCCCGCCGCTCAATGGGCCCACCTCGCCATGACCGCCGAAGGCAGTGCCACCAAACTCTACATCAACGGCGTTTACCAGGGCCAGGTCGCCGCCACCGTCACCTTGCCCCGCAACACCATCGCCCGCAACCCCAACGGCACCGACCTCCTCAACGCCTCCGTGGACGAACTCGCCATGTGGAATCGCCCGCTGACCGCAGGCGAAATCGCCAACCTCTACTCCCAATCCACTCTCGGCACCCTCACCGGCAGAGTCCAGACCCCCGATGGCCGCCCCGTCCCCGGCGTCAACGTCATCCTCGCCCTCCCCGCCATTAACACCGTGGACGACATCCCCTACCCGGTCATGCCTCCCACGGTCACCGGCTTCCCATCCACTCTCAACTACAACGACCCCGGCGGCGGCACCCCCCTGTGGGCCGGCGGCCCGGCTGATTACTTCGCCGCCGTCTATCGCGGCACCACCTTCTTCACCGCCTTCGGCTCCGGCTACCCCGGCAGCCAGGCCTACTGGCTCAACAGCGACGACGGCAGCCGCCTCTACGCCGACGGCCAGCTCCTCATCAACAACGACGGCAACCACGGCCCCATCGAACTCACCGCCAACACCGCCTATCCCATGTCCGCCCCCACCCACCAGATGGAAGTCCGCTTCCACGAAGGCGGCGGCGGCGGCAAACTCGCACTCGAATGGCAGGGCAGCTCCGGCACACCCTTCAGCCGCCAGTTCATGAAGCCCAACGGCGACTGGTCCGCCTACTACTACGACCTGAATCGGCTGATGGTCACGACCTCGGACGCGAACGGCAATTACACCTTCAACAATGTGCCCACCAGACAGTGGAACGTGCGGGCGGAATTCCCAACCTACGTTTTTTCCCCGTCGGTCAACCAGCCGACCCCGCCCCAAACCGGCGTGAACTTCAACCTTACCCGATCCCCGCCCACCATCACCGACATTCAGAACCAGACCATCAATGAAGACAGCTCCGTCACGGTGAACTTCACCCTCTTCGACTGGAACACGCCGCTGAACAATCTCACGTTGTCCGTCCAGACTTCTGATCCTTCGGTGGTTGCGCCCGAAGGCCTCACCTTCGGCGGGTCCGCGGGCTCGCGGTCCCTCTCGATATTGCCTCGACCCAACGCGGTCGGCTCCAATGTCACCATCACCGTGACGGTGACGGATGGCGATGCACAAACCGCCCAGGACTCATTCATCGTGAACGTCCGGCAGGTGAACGACGCCCCGGTTGCCGGTTCTTTGACGGCCTTGGATCTTTCGACCGGCGGCGCACGGGCCGCGACCGCAGTGGTGAACGGTTTGAACCCGGGCAACACCGCCCATACGATCGAGGCCTGGCTGCGGCCGACATCCATCGGCAGTCGCCAAACTGCGCTGGTTCTGGGGCCGCTGAATGGGGTCGGCTCGCACCACTGGCTGTTGAACCCGGGCGACGCCGGAAGGGTCAAGCTTCAGTTCGGCGTTGGCTTCGGGGGAGCCCAGGCCCTGGTTCAGGACGTGCAGATTTCGAACAACGAATGGACGCATTTGGCGGCGAGTTGGGATCCGGCCACCACGAATTACACGCTCTACGTCAACGGTCTGGCGTCGCGCACCATTGCGATAACCAACGGCTTCAATATTACCACCACGTCGCTCAAGGTCGGTGAACCGTGGGCGTCGGGGGAAGCGGTCTTCAAGGGCCGGGTGGACGAAGTACGGGTATGGAACCGCGCTGTCTCCAGCGCGGAAATCGCCCAGAACTATCGCCGCACTCTCATTGGCAAGGAAGCCGGGTTGGTCCTTTTCTGGCGATTTGATGAAGCCACCGGAGCGGTGGCCGCGGATTCGTCCTATGGTGCGGCCAACGGCGGAGTGAGCGACGGAACTCCCGTTGGCGCGCCGCAATTCACCTATAGTCCCGGCGTGTTTGCGGATCCGCTCTATCGCACCAACCTTGTCAACGAAGACACGTTGACGGACCTGTTTCTGCCGGGCTACGACCTGGAGACTTGGACGAACCTCACCTTTTCGATTCTCACGCTTCCGGCGCACGGCACACTCGACCGCACCAGCGGCCAGTGGAATCCGCTCCGCACCCCGCTGGCGGAGAATCCGATCAAGTACCAGCCCGCCACGAATTACAACGGTTCGGATTACTTCACCTATCGGCTCACCGATCCGAGCAACGCGGTTTCCCAAATCGCCACGCAGTATCTCGTGATCCTGGATGCGAACGATCTGCCGACCCTCACCAGTCTGTCACCTTTGGTGGTTGAAGAAGACTCGAGTTCTCCGCTCTTGCCGATCACCGTGAGCGACGCGGAAACGCCGGCCAACCTCCTGTCCATTTCCGCCATCAGTTCCAATCCGAACCTCATTGATCCCAATAAAGGGGGAGTGGTCTTTTCGGGCAGCGTCAGCAACCGCTTCATCAGGATCGTTCCGCAGCCGGGACAAATCGGCGAAGCGCAGATTACCATCAACGTCGTGGACACCTATCCCGGCGCTCCCGGTCTGGCGACGATCACGTTTCCGGTCCGGGTCGTGCCGCAGCCGGCGTATGCGGTGTTCGATCTCGGCGCGGTGTCGTCGCGGCTGGAAAGTTACGGCAACTCGCTGAATGATTCCGGCTGGGCGGTGGCGCACGCGGACACCACCAGTCTGCCGGGGCCGGCGGCGTTTCTATACCGTGGCTTTGAAACCGAAGAACCGGCGCTCGCACTTGGCACCATTGGCAGCGCCACGACCCGTGCGCTGGCCGTTAACAATGCGGGCCTGATGGCGGGCATGTCCCAAGCCCCCGGATCCGGCCCGCGCGCGGCGCGCTGGGATCCGGCCACGCTGGCCCTGACGGCGCTCAACACGCTAGTCAGCGGCTCGGCCACGACCAACAGCGAAGGCCGGGCGATCAACAGCGATGGCGCGGTGGCGGGCATGGCCTGGCTGAACGGGCAGCCGGTCGCCGCGCTCTGGACGCCGGCGAACAGCGCGTCCAGCCTCGGCTTCCTGCCTGGTGGAAATCGCAGCGAAGCCTTCGCGCTGAACGATCTTGGCCTGGCGGCGGGCTACAGCACCAGGTCGGGAGGTGCCGAGCAGGCTTGCGTCTTTTCCAACAATACCGTCATCAGCGTCCAGACTTTGGCAAACGATGCGCAGAGCCGCGCGCTGGCCATCAATGGACTGGGTCACGTCGCGGGTTTCTCCTCGTCCAGCGCGGGTGGATTGCAGCGCGCGTTTCTGCGGAACAATCTGGGGGTTCGCAATCTCGGTCTGATCACGGGGGCCCTCGGCATGGCGGCGCGCTCGTTGAACGACTTCGGGCAGGTCGTCGGCACGGCCACCTTGGGCAACACCGAGACGCGCCCGTTCTTCTATAGCGCGGATAAACTTTACGACTTGAACGATCTGTTGCCCGAGGACAACGGATGGACGTTGCATGACGCCCGCGCGATCAACCAGAACGGCTGGATCACCGGTTATGGCCGGAACGCCAACGGCCAGTTGCGGGCGTACCTCGCCGTGCCGGCATGGGTGATTGGCCGGCAGATCGCGCGGCCCGAAGGTACGGTGCCGCGCCCGCCGCAGATTGAATTGCTCGGCGACCGCGGCTTGAACAACGAGCAAAACTCCTTCTCGTGGAGCCAACCGGATCAAAAGGAATACACCATCCGGCCGGTCAAGGCGCGGATCAAATGGTTCACGTCCTTCCAGGATGTGACCCAGGTCGGCACCAACTTTATTGCGAACACCAACCGCATCGTGGTGGTGGGCGCCTCCGTCTGGCCGCGGGTGCCGACGCGTTACGTGGCCACCACGCCGGTCGAGGTTGAACCGCAGGGCGTGCCCTTTGGCTATCGTTTCCAAAACATCGAGTACACCGCGGGCAGCGCCGCCACAGTCGAGCCGAACACGAAAGTCTTCCAATCCCCAGCCACGGGCTACACCGTGCTCCGTTACACGGCCCTCGGGGAGGATGGCGTGGCGGATGCCCTGGTGGACCCGCCGGCTTTTGATGTCGTGCGCACGCATCTCTGGAATACGTCGCCGGTGTTCTCCGAACAGTCGTGGTTCGTGGCTGACACCATCATCAACCCAAACCACCATGATTATCTCGGCAAGAACGGGTACGTGTTTTTCGAGAAGGCGTTTTACGACGGCACCGGTACGGAACGCGCCTACGACCGGGTATCGCGGCGCGGGCCGATCATTCCCGTCAACGCCCCCACGCCCACGAGCGCGAATTCGACGAATCAAATGGTCGTGGTTTGGTATCAGACCAATCAGCTTGGCGTGGCCTGGGGCGGCCGGGCGGTGCGCTACAATCTGCAATGGCCCGACACCACCACCAATAAGATTATCATCGCCAGCATGAGAGGCTCGGGACCATTGCCCAACAATCTGTTCCCGAACCGGCGCGTGTACAACCAGCCGGACCCGACGCTGCCTGGATTCAATCCGAATGAAGAACACGCCTTGATCGCCCCGAGCGAAACGGGCGAAGCGTTGTATGCATTGCGCTCGGACCTCAACGCGCCGGCGGGTGGCCAGTTTCGGCACTCCGCGCCGTTTGCGCTGCTCAAGCATCAGGATTCGGTCACGGGCGATTGGAAGATGCGCGCCTACAAGGTGATTCCCGAGGAAGCGCCCTACTTCTTCCAATACGCCGGCGAGGCGGGCAAGGAAATCCAGCCGCCCCTGCCGTTGAGCGTTTTGCCGCTTTGCCCGGATTCATACGAGGTTTCCGGGCCTTATTGGGAGGATTATCAAGGGAAGATTTACGCGCGCGCCGCCGGCCAGAATGGCGGCACGGCCAACGTCGTCGTGCGCTGGTTCTATCCGCTCCAGCCCGGCTTCTGGTACGACGTGGATGCTGACGGCAACAACGACGCTCCGGTTTCCACCTGTGTCCCTTGGCTGGACCACCTGCCCGGCGGCACCATTGGCGCCCCGGTCAACGTGACCTACAACATCCGCTGGCCGGATCAGGACAATTTCCTGCTCATCGGCCAGACGTTGCTCAAGTCGGCCGAAGACCCGTACGGTGGCAACCTCCCCGAAATCAAGAATCAAGCCAAGGCCGAGATCGTTTTCGATTCGCTCAACCCGAACGACACCAACCGGCTGGCCAATCTCGCGCGGCTCTACGATCCGCTCACGCCGCGCATCATCAAGACCGGCGTCGTTATCCCGGGCACCATCGCGCGCGTCAACATCGCCGGCAAGGAGTACTTTCGCGATCTGCCCTGGCCGCTCAAAATCCGCCTCAGTTATGATCCCGTGAACAAGTGGCTCGCGTTTGCCGGTTATCTCGACGAAACGTTCGATGTCGGCCAGCCGCTGCTGCTGCCCAATATCCTTTCGAGCAACGAGGTCATCCGCATCAAGGAACTCGCCTCCGGCAATACTTCGTGGGAACCCCTGATTGATCGGCTCTACGCCCTGTGTCGGAATCCCAACGGCGTGGACCTCGAACCCCGCGACGGCCAAGCCGACAATGCGCTGCGCGTTGGGCTGACGACCGAAACCAATGCGGGGATCGCGGTCGTGGTGCCGGAGAAGTTCGGCAGCCAGCCGAAGGCCTTGACCTCCGCGCTGGGCGGCGTGCAGGCGGCGCAGCCACTGCCCGGCTCGGCGCTACGCTTCGACGGGACCAATGACAGTGTCACGACTGCCAGCAGCGTGGATCTCGCGAACCAGTCGTTCACGATTGAGTTCTGGGCGAAGCGCGACCTGCAAGCCGGCACCAATTATGTCTTCAGCCAATCCGGCGCGGGCGATCCGAACCAGCGGTTGTTGATCGGCTTCCGCGCCGACGGAACGTTCATCTTCCGGTTTGGCGGCAACTCCCTGGACGTGGCGGGCGACCCCAGCGACATCAACTGGCATCATTGGGCGTGTGTGTTCAACGTCGTGACAAATGGCCGCGCCATCTACCGCGACGGCGTCCGCATCACGCAGGACGAAGCACTTTCCGCCTACTTCGGCTCGGGCCCGCTGGTCTTTGGCAGCAGCGGCGCGTCGAGTTATTTCCGCGGAAACCTGGACGAAATCCGCGTCTGGACGACGGCGCGCTCCGGCTTTGACCTGCAACGCGAGCGCAACAAGCGCCTCAAAGGCGTCGAGCCGGACCTGTTTGTCTATTATCGGTTGGACGATAATTCTGGCACGACGGCGACGGATGCCAGCGGGCACAATCTCGATGGCCAGTTGCAGGGGCCGGCCTGGGTCGCCTCCACGGCACCATGTGGCATTCCCCCGCGCTACGTCACGCTGGCCTTCAACAATGATCCTTTGCTACCCGGCTTGCCGGTGTCGCTGGCGATCATCCGGGTGGACGACGGGCCGTTCGTCGGTGACTTGAAAGTGCTGCCCGCTGACAACGTCTTCGATCAACGGCTGTCCTTCCGCCACAGCAGCGAATTCGGCGGCAACCCGGACTCGGTGCAGTTCGAATGGTATTACAAGTTTGACACGGCGAACTTCGATCCCACCGCGCTGCCGCAGGTGGACCCGGCGAATCCCGATAACGTCACGCCCAACGGCTGGATTCAATATACGGGCTTTGAACCGCCCACCGGTTTCGGTGTCAACGACGTCACCCTGGGCGAGGGCGGGGAAAGTGGTTTGCTCATCATGAGCGACACCTGGTGGATTTGCCGGTACCGCGGTTACAACATCAATCTGCAGAACAATGTCTGGAGCGATTGGGTCGGCGATCCCGCCAGCCTCCCCGGCCAGCCGCGGGCGAAACTGGCCGAGGGCTGGATCAAACGCGTCATCCGCGGACTGAATCCCTTCGATCAACGCATCTCGGACTTCCATCAAAATGCCGTGGCCACTTTTGTGAGCATGATCGAACAGGCGGGCGACCGCTACAAGGGCGACATCGCGTTCAATCCCAGCGCGGACGCCATCAACAGCGTCGGCTTGATCGAGGCCTACGAAACCGTGCTGCGCCGGGGCCGCAGCCTGAGTATCGAGGGGGTGCCGTCGGTCAACTTCGATCCGGCCAACAACGCGCTGCTGCTCGTCTCGGGCAAACTCGCCGACTTCTACATGCTGCTCGGCAACGAGGCTTATGGCGACGCGCAGGACCCGACCATCGGGTTCGGTTCGAGCAGCACCGAATACGGCTCGCTGTCCTCCTCGATCTTCGCATTTCAAAACCAGCTCGATTCGTTGCTCGAAGAAGAGTTGAACCTCCTGCGCGGCCGCGACGATTCGCAGAGCGGCGTCGGCGCACCGCCCTACAACCGGCTGATCTGGAACTTCACGCTCGGCGAGGGCGAGATCGCCTACAAGCAGGTCTATAACATCAAGGACAAGATCGGCGCGCAGGACACTGCGGGGCGCCCGATCCCGGATGGGTTCATTGACGAGCGCGACGCGCGCCGGATGTATCCCCAGGGCCACGGCGATGCCTGGGGTCATTACCTCACGGCGATCCAGAAGTATTACGATCTGATGCGCCATCCGAATTTCACCTGGGTGCCGCGCACCGAAAACGTTTCCGTCGGCGGGGCCGCCGTGCAAGTGGACTTTCAGGACGAACGCAAGTTCGCCCGCGCCGCTTCCGCGAAAGCCAAGACCGGCAAGGAAACCGTCAACCTGACGTATCGGCTGAATTACACCGAAGATCCGAACGGCCAATGGCAGGGCTATAAAGACACCAAGACCGACCGCGCCTGGGGCGTGGACGAATGGTCGCGCCGTGCGGGGATGGGGGCTTACTTTGATTGGCTCGCGGCTAATACCATCCTGCCGGCGGAGGACACCGATCCCAACCACACCGGAATCGAGAGAGTGGATCGCCGCACGGTGGGCGAACTGGCCGAAATTCCCGCCTACCTGAATGAAATCCAGGCGCAGTTGGACATGGCGGACGCGGGACTGAATCCGCTCGGCCTCGTCAAGGGAGCGACGATCTTCGACATAGACCCGACGTTCAACGCCGTGGGCTCAACGGCGCAGATTGGCCGCCAGGCCGTGCAGGGGCTTGGCCACTTCGAGCAGATCAAGGAACGCGCGGTGAAAACCCTGAACAACTCGGCCCGGGTGTGGGACGAGGCGAATCGCGCCAGCCAGCAACTCCGGGAACAGCAGGACGACCTGGCTGCGTTCCAGCGCGATTACCGCAACCAGGAGTTCGACTACCGCAACCGGCTCATCGAAATCTTCGGTTACCCGTATGCGGGCGACATTGGCCCGGGCAAGACCTATCCCAATGGCTACAATGGAGCCGACCTCTACCGCTACATGTATGTCAACGTGACGGAGATCACGGGTGAAAGCTCGCCGCCGTCCTCCACCTTTACCGCGTTCTTCACGGCTCCCAGCACTGCAGCCTTTTTGAATACCAATGACTTCTTCCTCGGCTTCACGGATCCTTCCTCCCTGGACCCCAGCACCAACGGCATTCTGCCCGTGAGTTACCATCTCTCGGCTGGCAGCTACGGATTTGCTGCTACATCCGCGATGGGTCAGCGGCGGGCTCAGGGCGAAATCCAGTTTGCGCTTTCCGAACTGGTGCAGGCCAACGCCCAGCTCAAGATCGCCATTCAGAATTATGACGGCTTGATTCAGGATATTAAGGCGGCGATTGACTTGCTGGCCGCGAACTACAACGTGAGCTCCAACAAGCTGCAGATTCTGGAAACGCAGCAAGGCGACATCGTCGGCCGCAATGTCGGTATCGGCATCTTTAAGGCCGCCGAACTGGCGGCGCGCCAAGTGGTGGAAAGCGTTACCAGGGTGGGAGATGTCGCTTCCGATGCCCTGCCCAAAGTCGTTGGCTTAGCGAATGACGTGCTTTCAGCGGGCCGCCTTGCCATCAAAGCCACCGCACTGGGCGTTGTCACGGGATTCGCGATTGTCGGCGATGTGGCGGAGCTTTCGCAGGTCGCGCTTGAACTCTCCAAGGAGGAAATCGCCCTCTCCACCGAAATTGATCTTCTGACCGAAGACCAGCGCTTTGAAGTGCTCCAGCGCGTGAAGGAACTCGAGAGCTTGATCCGCAACGAGGCGGCCGCCCGCTTGGAGCTATACAACCAGGAGGAAGTCGTGCGACAGGCCGCGCAGCGTTATCTCACCGTGCTCTCCCAGGGGCAGCGGATTCTGGAGGAACTGGTCAACTTCCGCCGCGACACCAGCGCCGAGATCAGCGAGCGCCGTTATCAGGACATGACGTTTCGCATCTTTCGCAACGACGCCATCCAGAAGTACCGCGCGCAATACGATCTCGCGGCGCGCTACACTTATCTCTCCGCGACGGTGTACGATTACGAAACGAGCTTCCTCGGACCGGATCCGCGCGCAGGCCGGCGCTTTCTCAACGACATCATCAAGCAGCGGGCTTTGGGCCAGATCAAGGACGGCAATCCCATCGTCGGCGCGCCCGGTCTGGCGGATTCCATCGCCCGGCTGGAGGCGAGCTTTGAAGTCATTCGCGGCCAGTTTGGCATCAACAACCCGCAACTCGAAAGCGGCCACTTCAGCCTGCGCAACGAACTCTACCGCATGCGCGACGCGGACCCTGGCCACCAGGATGCCTCCGATGCGGACTGGCGCGCGGAATTGCGGCGCCATTACGTCGCCGATCTTTGGAGTGTTCCCGAATTCCGCCGCTACTGCCGGCCCTTCGCGCCGGAAAGCGCCGGAGCGCAGCCGGGTCTGGTCATTCCGTTCTCGACCACCGTCACGTTTGGGTTGAATTACTTCGGCTGGCCGCTGGCCGGGGGCGACAGCGCCTTTGATCCGACATTCTATTCCACCAAGATCAACGCGCTGGGCATGCAATTCGACGGCTACAGTACCACGGCGCTTTCCGTGACGCCGCGCGTCTATCTCGTCCCGGTCGGCATGGACGTGCTCCGCTCGCCGACGGGCGACACGCTGGCCACCCGCGAGTACCGCATCTTCGATCAGGCGCTGCCGGTTCCGTTCCCGATCGGCAACAGCGATCTCGGCAACGCCGGCTGGATTCCGATCAACGACACCTTGAGCGGCGCCTACGGCCAGATCCGCCGGTTCTCCAGCATGAGGGCCTTCCCCACGGAAGCCTTCGCGGATCTCGGCGACGCGGAAGTGGCCGCCAACACGCGGCTCGTGGGCCGCTCGGTCTGGAACACGCAATGGCTGCTCGTCATTCCCGGCGGCACGTTGCTCTTCGACCCCAACCGGGGCATTGACGGCTTCATCGACTCGGTCACGGACATCCGGCTGTTGATGATGACTTATTCCTACGCGGGTAACTGATGGTCAACCACAGCGATGACATGAAAACGAACCTCAATTTCAGTGACGAACCGCTTGCGCAAACCAACGTGGCTGCCAGGCGCATGACTCGCAGCCTTCCGGCCACGGCGTTGCTCACCTTGCTGCTTCTGGCCTGGGGTCTGCCCGCCGTGGCCGGGTTGCGCGAGCCTTCAAACTTCATCTTCGGCTTCATCACCATCTCCAACACTGTCGCCGGGCCGGATCGCACGGATCTGGTGGTGGAAGCGCGGCTCTCCGCGAACGGCGCGCCGTTCGCCAGCTATCGCATGGGCACCGCCCCGGAGTACGGAAACACCTACTTCCTGGAAGTTCCCGTGGAGACACCGCCCGTCACCAACAACACCGCTGTTACGCTGGGCGCGCTGCTTTACGTCACGTTGCGCGACGGCACGGGCAGCCTCGCCCAGGTCACGTATCAAGTCACCGAGCGGGGGAAGTTCCAGCGGCTGGATTTCTTCATCGGTTCCTCGTCGGACGCCAATGGCTTGCCCGACGGCTGGGAAGTCGGGTACTTTGGTACGCCCGGACAGGACCCGAACGCCGACCCCGACCACGACGGACGCAGCAACCGGCAGGAATTTCTGGCGGGCACCAATCCCTTGAACCCGGACGGTTTCAAACTGGAGGTGGGCAGCATCAACAACCAGACCACGGTGACCTTCTTCGTCAAAGCCGCCGAGGGGCCGGGCTATGAAGGGCTGGCGAGGTACTACGCATTACATACAGCTACCAATCCCGCAGCCGTGACGTGGCAGCCCGTCAGCGGATTCACGAACATCTTCGGCAACAACCGGACGGTTGTTTACATCGCGCCACCCGCCAGTTCGACCCCGAGGTTCTATCGCGGCCTGATTACGCTGCAGAGCCAGTGACGCTCGCGGAGTTGGTTGGAGCGCCGGTCTCCGACCCGGCACGCCATACCAGGCTTTCGAATCGCGCCGGCTGAGACTGGTGCCACTGCGTCAGCTCTCGAATGCCTTCAACGCTTCGATAACGCGCGCCAGCTTCGCCTGCCATTCGGCAAGGCGCTGCTGATGTTCCAACAAAACTTGCGGCGGAACTTTCTGCGTGAAGTTCGGATTGGCAAGCTTCTGCTTCACTTTCGCAATTTCGGCTTCGGCCTTTTCGATTTCCTTTTTCAGCCGGGCCTTCTCTGCTTCCACGTCCACGAGTCCTTCCAGCGGCAGGAACATATCGCCCATCGGAGTGTGTGCGGTGGGCGTGCCTTTCGTTGGTTGGAAGTCCGCGTTGATTTCCAGCGCTTCGGCGTTGAGCAGAATCTTGATGACTTCAGCGTCGTGCGGCAGGACATCGTTCACCGGCTTGAAAATGAATCTGGCTTTCTTGCTCGCGGGAATGTTGCCGACGCGACGCAGGTTGCGGCCTTCAGTGACGAGATCATATTTCGCCTGTGCGAATTCCAGGTAACAGTCGTCGAGGCCGTAGTGGTCGCGGAACCCGCCGTCGAAGGGCTTTGGCCAGGGCGCAGTCATGATTGTCTTGCCGCCTTGGTTCTCCGGCATGTCTTCGGCGTAACCCATCCCGTGCCATAGCTCCTCAGTGATGAACGGCAGGAAGGGATGGAACAAACGCAACGTGTGCGAGAGAACAAAATCAATCACAGCCAGGGTGTTGGCGCGTCGGGCGGACCCACCCCCGACCCCTCCGAGGGAGGGGAGATGACCTGCGGACGCGCTTGACGAGTTCCCCTCCTGGGAGGGGTCAGGGGTGGGTTTGCTCAGTACGGCTTTGCTGGCCTCCACATACCAATCGCAATACTCGCTCCAGAAGAAGCGATAAAGCGTCGCGGCGGCTTCGTTGAATTTGTATTCCGCGAGGGAAGTCGTTATCTCCTTGGTCGCTTGGCTCAGCTTCAACAGAATCCACTTGTCGTCGTTGGTCAGGAGCGATGGGTTGATTTCGCACTGCGCCTCGCCGCCCTGCATCTGGCGGAAGCGGCAGGCGTTCCAGAGTTTGTTGCAGAAGTTGCGGCCCAGTTCCACGTCCTTCTCGTCGAAGAGCACGTCCTGGCCGAGCGGCGCGCTGCGCATCGTGCCGAAGCGCAGGGCGTCCGCGCCGTATTTGGCGATGAGTTCGAGCGGGTCGGGCGAATTGCCGAGCGTCTTCGACATCTTGCGGCCCTGCTTGTCGCGGATGATGCCGGTGAAATAGACGTTGCGGAACGGCATCTCGCCCATGAACTCGTAGCCCGCCATAATCATGCGCGCGACCCAGAAGAAAATAATTTCCGGCGCGGTGACGAGGTCGTGGGTCGGATAAAACTTCTTCAACGTCTCCGTCTGCTCCGGCCAGCCCATGGTGGCGAACGGCCAGAGCCAGGAACTGAACCAGGTGTCGAGGACGTCGGGGTCTTGGGTGAAGCCG
>CAZNOE010000050.1:0-16601 GCA_964574525.1 uncultured Bifidobacteriaceae bacterium | reverse complement strand
ATCCGCAAATCCATCAGCACCATCGGCTCAGACAAGCGTTATGGGATCGGACTGATATTCTTTCATTGCTTTGTTTCTGGTCAGGGCCACTCCGAGATTCACACATTTCGATGCCTTCACTTTCTGTCTCGGCGAATTTCTGTGAATGCATGCGTCATCAAGCATTCAAGCCAGGATCGGCTGGATGACGTGTCCATGAACGTCGCTCAGACGGAAATCGCGGCCACCAAACCGGTACGTCAGCCGCTCGTGATCCAATCCCAAGAGGTGAAGCACCGTGGCCCAGAGATCGTAAACCGTCGCCACGTTTTCGACGGCATAATATCCCAGATCGTCCGTTGCGCCGTGAATCGTGCCGCCCTTCACGCCGCCGCCAGCCAGCCAACTGCTGAAGCCGTAGGGATTATGATCGCGCCCATCGCTGCCCTGCGAGAACGGCGTGCGACCGAACTCACCCGACCAGATGATCAGGGTCTGATCCAACAACCCGCGTGCTTTCAAATCTTTGATCAGCCCGGCAATGGGTTGATCCACCTGTAAGGCCATGGCAGTGTGACCATCTTTTATTTTGCCGTGTTGATCCCATGGATTCGCCTTGCCTCCCGCGCCGATTTCAACACTCAGACAGGTCAACTCGATGAACCGCACTCCTCGTTCGATCAGGCGGCGTGCCAGAAGACATTGCCTGGCGTACTCGGCAGTCGTTTTGTTGGGCGAATCGAGTCCATAAAGTGTTTTTGTGGCTTCGCTTTCGCCGCTCAAGTCCACCAGCTCGGGCACGGAGCTTTGCATCTGGTACGCGGTTTCGCAGTTGCGGATTGCGGCTTCGACCTGCGGATCCTCCTTGGTGCGTTGCAGAAAAATCTCATCCAACTGTTTGATGAAACCCAGTCGGCGACGTTGGAGCGAATCCGGCTCCTTGGGAACAATGTTCCGGAGCGGCTCGTTGGCGGCCGGATTAATGAGCGAGGCCTGATGAACCGCCGGCAGGAAGCCGCTGCTGAACAGGCTGACGCCGCCGTGCGGAATCCCGCCGCTGGACAGAACCACAAAGCCCGGCAGGTTTTTGCTTTCGCTGCCCAGGCCGTAATTGATCCACGCCCCGGCGCTCGGAAAACCGGAGAATGGCTGGCCGCAATGGAAAAAGTAATTCCCTTGCGCGTGCTCGCTCACCTTGCTGGTCATGGAGCGAATCACGGCAATATCGTCCGCGCACGAGCCGATGTGCGGAAACATGTTGCTGACCGGAATGCCGCTCTGCCCGTATTTCCTGAACTCCCAAGGGCTGGCCATGATGTTCCCATTGTTATTGAACACTGTGGGCCGCACGGGGACGGGCATCGGCTGGCCATGACGCCTGGCCAGTTCCGGCTTGGGATCAAAAGAATCCACGTGCGACACACCACCGGACATGTAGCAAAAGATCACGCTTTTCGCCTTTGGGCGGAAATGCGGCGACCCGACAGGCGATGTTCCCGCTGTGACCGATTTGGCAAGGCCAGCGTACGCTTTGTCTGCCAGGAGACCCGAGAGTGCCAGCATTCCGAAACCGGTGGAACACCGGGCCAGCATCTGCCGCCGCGAAATGAGCGCGGCCGCTCCACCCCCGGACAAGTGTCGCGCCATCATTGCGAGAGCTGTCTTATTGGACATAGATGAACTCCTTCAGGCTTAAAATCGCCTGTGCCAGATCCTGCCAGGTTTTCACGTTGGATGACATTTGATCCGCCGCAATATGATTTTCCGCCGCGACGTTGGCGAGGAAGGTTTTGGCCCGTTTCACCTCGGCGCGCGAGGCCGGACGGCCAAGCGCGGTGGTGAACACGCGCTGAATCCGCTGCTCCGCCGTCATTGAAGCATTCGCCACGAGGGACTCGGCCCATTTGCCGGCGAGCGTGATGACAAAAGGATCGTTCATCAAGGCCAGTGACTGGGCGGGAAGATTGGTAAGGTCGCGCTGGCCGCGGGTGGTCGCCGGGATCGGCGCATCGAACACTTCCAGAAATGGATGTGGCCTGCCCCGGCGGATGCTGATGTAAACGCTGCGGCGATTGTTGTCCATAGGCGGCTGACTCACGCTCGCACCGTACATTTTGGAATCGAGTTGTCCACTTGCTGCGAGCAGGGAATCGCGAATGGCCTCGGCTTCGAGCCGACGCAGCCGCATGTGCTGCCATAATTCGTTCGCCGGGTCTTTTTGGAAAGCCGCCGATGAAGGCTGGCTGCTCATCTGAAAGGTTCTGGACGTCACTAAAAAGCGAATCATGTCCTTGACGGACCATCCGTGCTCAACAAATCGAACAGCGAGATAATCGAGCAGTTCGGGGTGCGTAGGATTGCTCCCCATCCGACCGAAGTTATCAACGCTCGCCACGACGCCGCGACCAAACAGGTGATACCAGATGCGGTTAACCATCACGCGGGCGGTCAATGGGTTGTTGGCACTGGCAATCTCGTCGGCCAATTCCAACCGGCCACTCAGGGCGGTGCGGTAGGGTTGGCTGCCCAGCGCTGTGAGATAGTGGCGGGGAACAGGCTCGCCCGGACGGTTGTGGTCTCCGCGCGGAAAGAATGCCTGATCAAAACCGCAGCCTTCGAGCAAGCCGGGCGCCCGCCGGGGGCCAGGCACTTCGGCTTCGAGCTTTCGATATTGTTTAACCAGTGGTTGCAGGCTCGACAACTTGCTCAGGTTGTTCGGAAGAAAACCGTGCCGGACGAAGAAATCAAAATACGCGGTTTGATCATCGGTAAGCGAACCTCCGCGACGCCAGCTGGAAATGATCTCTGTCAGCGACGCCGCGTAACGAGATATCAACTCTTCCGCCGACGTCGGGGCGTCACCCGCCAGCAGCGGGAGGATTGGAATCACTTCCTCTTTTGGTGACTCCTTCCCATCGTGAATAACAATCCGGTCAATGCCGAAATAAGAACCGCTCGGCTTAACATCACCGTCCTCGGCTGATTTACTGTAGGTGGTCAGATCCTCCGCCGTTGCCGCCTCGAAATAAGCATGTGACCCCTTCCAATACGCGGTGTCCATTCGCAGCCAGGTCATCCCGTTTTTTTTCGGGCGGACTGACGGAAACCTGCCGCCGCTGAGGGGATAATTTTCCACCAGAAGCCGCATCGAGCTGTCTTTGTCGCCAAGTGCCCGCACGCTGATGTAACTCGTCTCGATTTTCAGGCGCGGCGACGTGAGCACCCCATGATGCCTCCGTGCGAGCAGATGAGTGAAAACGCCCGCAGGATAAATTCCGCTCACGATTTGATCGCCGGACGGTTCCAATGAAAACTCCCCCGCTGCCGATGGACTCTCCGGCAGACCGCTTCCGTGCTTGAACCACTGCTCGTAATCGTCCCCGGACAACACCCAAGCGTTGGTGAAGTGCCAAGCGTTGAACGCCTTTCTCTCACGCAATTCGTTCTGCCAATACGCGGTCTGCCGCGCCCATTCGCTACGAAGATCGGCGCTGCTCAACGATCCTGCGCGTGCCAAAATGTGCAGCGGGTTGGCCGTGTTCGTGGCAGCGTCGGCCCAAGCCGTTTCCCAAGGCTCTGGCGGCGGCGCATTCGTGCTCGTAGGCGTGGACTTTGGCGGGATGCGCAGCAAGTCCGCGAGTTTCGCGGTGAATTGGTTTGTGGCGTTGAGCCAGACGTCGGCGATACTGGACTTGATCTGCTGCTTGAGCCGGGTCAGCTCGGGTTTGAGCAAAGCGAGCTGTTCGGGAACGTCAATCGTCACCTGCGCCGGACGACTGCTCGCAAAAATTCCATACAATGCATAAAAATCCTTCTGACTGATCGCGTCGAATTTGTGGTCATGGCAACGCGCACAGGAAATTGTCAACGCCTGAAAGGTCTTGCCCAGCACGTCAATCTGATTGTCCACGAACTTCACCTGCTCATCGAGCTCATCCACCGGTTGGTAGCCGTGTTCGACCATGCGATAATGGGCGATGCCGAGCATTGATTCATTCAGCCGCTCTTGCGGATTGTAGCGCGGCTTGGGCAGGAGGTCTCCGGCAATCTGTTCCCGGATGAATTGGTCATACGGCACGTCCGCATTAAACGCGCGAATCAGATAATCTCGGAAACGCCACGCCCAGGGCACGACCGGGTCTCCCTCGCTGCCGTGCGACTCGGCGTACCGGATTAAATCCATCCAATGCCGCGCCCAGTGCTCCCCAAATCGCGGCGACGCCAGCAGGCGATCAACAACCTTGCTATAAGCGTCAGCAGAACGGTCGGCCAGAAACCCGTCCGTCTCTTCGACGGTGGGCGGCAGACCAGTCAGAGCAAAGGTGATGCGACGCAACAATACACGCTTCTCCGCCGAGGACGCGGGTTGCAGCCCTGCTCCTTCCAACCGGGCCAGGATAAACTGATCCACCGGGTGCGATGACCAGCCTCGATTTTTTACGGAGGGCAATACCGGTTTATGCACTGGCTGGAGGCTCCACCACTGCTTTCGCCGGGCAAAGGTGGATTCCCACGACTCGGCGGTTACAGTGGCGGCGACTTCCGCGTCGGGGAACGGCACACCGTCTTTCACCCAACGAACAAATGCCTGCATCGTCTTTTCGTCCAGTCTCGGACGGTCCTTCGGCATCTCCAGATCGGGATCCTTGTGGGAGATCGCCCGGATTAGCAGGCTTTTGTTGGGCGCGCCGGGGACAACCGCCGGGCCGGTGTCGCCCCCTTTGAGCAACGCCTCCCGCGTGTGGACACGCAAACCGCCTTTTGCCTTTTTCTCACCGTGACATTCGTAGCACTCCGCCGCCAGCACGGGGCGTATGTGTTTCTCGAAAAATTCCGTCGCATCCGCATTGGCCCCACCGGAATTCTTCACGGCAGCTTCTTCCGCCGGCAGACTGAGGGCGAACACCGTCATTGCCACTGCCGTCAGGGTGGCCATTGAACGTCCTTGATGCAGGAGTTTGCCAACCGTTTCAGCTTCGCCTTGATCGAATTCCAAGCGCCATCGCTGCAGAGGGCGACATTGCTGAAATCGTAGGCGGAGGGTTAAGAACATTTTATCGGTCTGAAAAAAGCAGGCTGAGGGTCTTTGCTGGCTTCTGATCGTGCCCCCACAAATCCAGCAGCGCCATCATCAGGGTATCGGCGCCGCTGATGGCCTCGTAGTGGCTGTATTTCACCGTGGCTCCCGGCAACGGGCCATTGGACAGGAAGAGCCGGACGGCCATTTGACCGAAGTGGTGCGCCCGGTCGAGGTATTTCTTTTCGCCGGTCATTTCATGCGCGGCCAACATCAGAGAAATGATTTGGCCGACGGTGGAGGGATGCAAGCCCATCTCACGGTCAGGATCGTTGGTGATATAGCGGCCTGCCGCTTGCAGCACCAACCGCCGCAACCCATCGCTCTTCATTTGTTGATAGCGCAAGTAGCACAACATCGCCACTTGTGCGTCGGTGGGCTTGCCATAGCTCGTGGCCCACATATCTGTATCGGTCCAGCCGCCCTCCGTTTTTCTCGCGAGCGTTCGGGGGTCCGCTCCCGCAACGAAGCCCTTTCCTTTCGGCCCGAAATCGTGATCCAGCTTCAAATAGACGCGATCAATGTCCAGGGCCAGGCGCCGCATCTTTTCAGCAAGTTCGGCGGGTACTGCGGATGCGCCGTTCCAGAGATCAACGGCCAGAGAAAGATTGCTTTCCGGCCACATGATCGTGATCCGGTCGGGAGTCGTGCAACAGGGAATGGCACCGGTCTCCGGATTTCGAACGCGCTCGTAATAATTGATCAAACATTCGATGGCCGTCAGCAGCGTTTTATTTTTTGTGCGTTTGTAGCTCTCCGACCAAGTGGCAATATAGAATCCTCCATGACGGGGGTACTCCGCGCCGATATCGGTACGGTGCTTCAAGTAACCAGCATGCCGTGAATACTGACCTGTCTTGTGGTCGGCAATCTGATGTTCCCAAAGTCCGTCGGCAAACCGGGCGCATTGACCCGGCGCGAGTTTGAAGGAACGATCCCAGAGCAGCCAGGGACGCGAGAATTCGTGGTGCAAATCCTCTTCAGATTTTACGACGACCGCCTCGCGATTGAAATCCCAGCCGATGTGTTCACCCCAGGCGAGCAAACCCGTTTCCTGGCTCTGGCAGTTTTCAAAAAACCACTTTAGAGTCCGATCGGCCTCTTCCGCGTAGTGACGTTCACCGGTGATCTCGGACAAGGCATAAAGAATTTGATAGAGATTTTGATCCTGCATCGGGTTGGCACCGACGAAACAGCGATCGGCATTTCGGATGCCCCAATTTTCCCAATCATCCTTGCGAATCTGGTACAGCCGCTTCTGCTCCTCCGAAGTCGGCAGTTTCATGGTCTTCTTGTCGAGGGTGACCGCGAACAGCGGAGAATGGGTGATTCCGTATTCGTCGCGACCTTTTTCAATTAGCGTGTCGGCATAGTTGCGCACATGCTTCAAATAGTCCGGCTCCAAGGATGTGCTCTGATCGGCCAAGGCAAGTCTGCCGCTGATGCCGAGCACCGACACAGCGCCCGCCAGAAATGCGAGATGCTTTTGTTTTCTATTCATAGTTTGTTTTTGGACTCGGTTGCTTTCATCCGCCGTTAAAATGCTTCGCGATGTCACGCCGGTGAACTCATGGTTTTCTTGGTGGAGATTTGGAAGTTTGATGCCTGATCAACCACTCCAGGTTGAAAGCGTATTCCACCCGGTTGCCCACTACATGAATGACGCCGTCCGCGGACTGGCACGAGGCCAGATACCCGCCGCCTTCGGACTTGGTCGCGGTCGTCTCAAAAATCTCGTTTCTCCGCGTGAAAATCTTTCGTCCTGGCCCGTCGTTGACCAGCTGCATCACCGGCCAGGTCTCACCTTCGTCGTACGACAACGCGGCGTACAAGCCGTCGCACTGGTTGGTTCGGCCCAAACCATCGAGCATGGTCATGCCCTTTGCGAACGAAGCGAAAAGGATCGGACCTTCCTTCAAGCGCAACATCGTGGCCCGCTGGCCACCGGCAATTTTCGTGAACGGCGTCGCCGAATAAGTCCATGTCTTGCCCATGTCGTGCGAAATGCTCTTGGGCATCATGCCATCAATGTCGTCTCCGCGCCCGATGGTCATCAGGTCGCCATTGCGAAGCTGAACGAGCGGACGGTGAATGCCGGCGCCGCCCTTGTCGGTCACCGGGGAAAACCAGGTTTGCCCGTTATCACGACTGAGCAAGAGATTATGCGAATCCGCCGGGTTCATAATGGAACCGTCCATAGCGCGCGAAACCGATTCCATGACGCCCTGATTGTCCGCCCGCGGAAGAATCGTCCTGGGTTTGGACCAAGTCACGCCGTTGTCGCGAGAAGTGCGCATAACGACGGCTGAGGGCCGGCTCTCGCCGATACCCAGCGAGCTGAAGTTGTAGATGGTGCCGCCCTCCTCCCACAATGCCGAATATTCCGACTTCCGATCCGGCGGCGCCCAGAAGACTGAACTCGCATCCCATTCTTTCCGGCCGAAGCGCAAGCGGCTCACCGCATAAACCATTTCGCGGTCGCCTTCGGTCACGGTCGAGAAATTGATCGCCAGCAAATCACCGTTGGGACATTGCACGATATCCGGGTTGTGATTGTGTTTGTAGAACAACGGGCCGAACGCATTGGTGGGAATGTTCACGTAGCGACGCACATCGAAGTAAGGCTGCTTTGGGTCAGGACCTTTGGCCAGATTCTTGGGAATGGTTTGTTTCACCTTCTGTTGATAGCGTTGTTTGACGACAGGCAAACCCTTCGTGTGCGGCCTCTCGCCCAGGACGACACGGAATCCAATGGTCCAGCTTCGGTCATCGGCCACGGTGCCGGAGCGATTGGCCGAGCGACGATAGAAGTTGTGCGTCGTGTAACTGCCGCCCCGCGTGACTTTGAATTCTCCGTCAGCCCGACCAATCGGGTCGAGTTGGGCGCTGGCGGCATACGGCCCATACCAGTCGTGACACCATTCCTCCGCGTTGCCGTGCATGTCATGCAGACCCCAGGCATTGGCCGGAACTGCGTTCGAGGGAAGTGTGTTGCCTGTGGAGAACGGGGTGGTCGTGCCCGCGCGGCAGGCAAATTCCCACTCGGCTTCGGTGGGCAAACGGTACGGCAATCCTTCCTTGCTCGACAACCACTCGCAGAACTTCACCGCATCGTTCCAGTTCACCATCACGACGGCATCGTCGTCGTTCGTGGAATAGCCCTTGGTTCCGCGGAGTTGATGATGGCCGGGATCGAACTGCTCGTACTGCACATTGGCGACTTCGAATGTGCCCATAAAGAACGGCTTCGTGAGCGTGACTTTGTGCCTGGGTTTCTCGTCGTAATTGCCGTACTGCAAATAATTTCGAACCTTCCCGCTGCCAGCAGGAATGTCCACGAGTTCGTTGTTAAGATAACCCCAGATACGATCCACGTAACTTAGTGGCGTCGGTTCAGCCCCCATCCTGAAGCTGCCTGATTCAATACGCACAAGCCGCAGGCCGATGGAATTGGTGAACGCCTTGCCAGCGGGCAGGCTTGCGCCCTGCCCGGCCGTCGCCGCGATGATCATTAACGCGATTGAGATAGTTGCTGATTTCATTTGGTCGTAGACTGCACGTTGAATCCGACGACGGGCGTGGCTTTGATCCACGCGACGTTGAAGGCGTAGTGGTTTTTGCTGCTGATGAGTTGAATGACACCATCTGGCGTCTGGCAGCCGGACATGTAACCGTTTGGCTCCGCGCTCGTGGCGGTCATCTTGAACGTGCCCGAGTCCATTGCTTCGTACGTGCGCCCGGAGTTGTCCGTAAGTAAGCGCAGCACCGGCCAGGTTTCACCTTCGTCGTACGACAGCGCGGCGAAGATTCCTGTGGCCGACTGCTCGTTGCCCTGAGCGTCTTTCAGCATCATGCCGTTGGCAAAGGAGGCGAAGAAAAACGGCCCTTCTTTGAGACGCAACAGCACCGCACGCTGGCCGCCGCCGATTCCTGGAAACGGGGTGGGCTGATACGTCCAGGACTTACCCATGTCGGCGGAAAGGCTCTTGGGCATTCTGTTCTCGATGTTGTCACCGCGCCCGAGCGCCATCAGCCGGCCATCGGCCAGTTGTGCGACGCAAGCGTGGAGGCCCGCGATGAAATGGCCGGTTTTGATCGTGGCGGCGGGCTCCTGTTTCACGGGAAGGTGTGCAGTATGATTCGTCCAAGTTTTGCCCTCGTCGGTGCTGAACCAGATGATGGATCGCGACCCGCCTTTTTGTGCGTCGGATGCCAGGACGAGTGCGCCTTCCCGCGTACGGAAAAAGGCTTCAACCGGCATGTTGCCAGTCGTGTGTTCGGGATTGACGAGTCGCGCCTTCGACCACGTCGCGCCCGAGTCGGTTGAAGTGCGCATCACCAACGCCAGAATGTTGTCATACGCTGCGCCGATCGAAAGGCTGTTGAAATGGTAAAGCGTACCATGACCGTCGGACCCAAGCGCTGGGGCATGGTCGTTGCGGTCGGGCGCATTCCAGAATGTTGTCGCCGGCTCCCATTCCTCGGCCCCAAATCGCAGACGGCTACCCGCAACGGTCAATTCGCGGCCGCGCTCGCCAAGACACGAATACCAGATCGTCAGCAGGTCGCCGTTCGGACATTCCACAATGGCTGGATCATGATTGTGTTTTGAGAACAGCGGTCCGTGAGCGTCGGACGGAATCTTGACGTACTTTCGCGGCCCCTTGAAATACGGTTTGGTGGGATCAGGTCCTTGGGTGAGTTTGGCGGGAATTTTCTGCTGCACGTTTTGCTGATGGAGCGGTGGCGCGGGCAAGGGCAGTGGTTTTGTTTTCGGCGACTCTCCCAGCACGACACGAAAACCGATGCACCAGCTTGTGTCCTCGGGGATCGTGCCCGAGCGATTGGCGGAACGCAGATACGCCGGTTCGGTGGAATGGCTGCCACCTCGCGTCACGCGGAAATCGCCGTCGGCTCGTCCGACCGGATCAACCTGCTCGCCCGACTCATACGGTCCATACCAATCCTGACACCATTCCTCGACATTGCCGTGCATGTCGAAAAGTCCCCAGGCGTTCGGCGGAGTTTTTCCAACCTCCAGCGGCACCGGCTTCGGCTTGGTCGTCAAAACGAGGTTTTGATTTGTGTGATAGAATCCCGGCAATGTTTTGCCGGTGTGGTAGGCGCTGTCGGTGCCGGCGCGGCAGGCATACTCCCATTCTGCCTCGGTCGGCAGGCGATAAGGCAGGCCTTCCTTCTTGGAAAGCCAATCACAGAATCGTGTCGCTTCCAGCCAACTGACGAAGACGACAGCCTCGGAGTCGTTCGTCGAAAAACCTTTCTTGCCACGCAAGGCCCGGTGTGACGGATCAAACTTTTCGTACTTCTCGTTGGTGATCTCGGTCGTCGCCAGGTAAAACGTGCGCGAAATACGCACCTGATGAATCGGTCGTTCATCCCAGTCGCCGCCCTCGGCTTCGCCCATTTTGAACGAGCCGGATTCAATCCGGACAAAGGTCGTCCCGATGGAATTGGTGTACCTCGTGGCAACAGGCATCGCCGCGCCCGCGGTGAAGGTCATCAATGAGGATACGCTTGCCAACAGAGCGAACACTGCTTTCAGATTCGTTCGCGTTCGAGGCTCGCGTTTTGGAATGTTGAATTTGGACATTGTGTTATTTGTTTGAACCGATCGTTGCATCGCCTATTTGAATTGGAAGGCAAAGAGTTTTGCATCCTGCCCGCCGTGGATGTGAAACACAAGCGGGGTGGGTTTATCGGAGGCAGCGCGATAAAAGTCTAACACCTGCCGTTCGTGCGTGCCGTAAGAAATGTTGGCGAGCGTGGGTTCGCGCTGCCCTGGCTCAGCGGGGCTGGCATCCGTCTTCGACCTCGCCGGTGTGTCGGCAGCGGTGGCCGCAACGTGAAGCAGGCAGAGTGATACGATCAGAGGGAAAACTGTTTTCCTAGCTGGTTGAGACAATTGCAGCAGTGTGCGCTTAGTCATGTTCGACCTGGGTTATTTGGCGGCATCCGTCAGTTGCGGGGGTGTTCCCCACGAAATGTCTTCCGGGCGCAGCAGATAAAATCGCCCGTTCTCGACGGTGACCAACATGCCGTAGAGATCCTTTCCGAACGGATACGGCGCGGCGCTGCAGGCGTGTTCACCGAGATACAAAGTTCGCCCCTTGTGTTGCAGTGGCCGGGGGGGCGCGAAGCGGATGTTTTCACCCTCTGAGACGTTCAGCATCAGCAACACCATGGCGCCCGCCCCATGGGGAATGCCGTATTTGGGGTGCGGGATGGAATTGGCGCTGTGCGTGGTCAGGAGCAAGTCATTCCGGCCGTCGCGGTCCCAATCGAACAGGGTAATCTTCACGCGCCCCCCCTTGCCCCCGGTGCGGTAGTTGGCGCCGATGACGGCGCCACTGTCGAGGCGAAGTTTGCCTCCGTCTTCAAGGTTCTGATCGTCAATTTTCCAGAACACATGAAACTCCTGATCGTGGTCAATCAACACGTACGCCATCCTCCCGTTAAGCAACCCGGCGCCGGGTTTGACCCGCCACGCGCCATGGAGATCGAGGCCATCGCAAAACAACTCTTGGGCGGGGGCCAGTTTGGGTTTTTTCCGCGTTCCGCGGTTCAAATAAACTTTATGAGTCGAGGTGGCATCGCTCATCACGATGTCCGGCAGGCCGTCGTTGTTCCAGTCCACCACGCTGGGAGAGGTGTAGCCCCAGTTTGCCTCGCCCGGACCCTGGAGGCTTCCGTAATAGCCGGGCCGGATGCGGATGATTTCGGTTCCGCCGCGCAGATGCACCGGCGCCCGGAATCGGGGTTGGGCCGTTGTTCCCGCGTTTTCGATCAACGACACGAATCCGACCGAATCGCCGCTGACGATGTCAATGTCGCCGTCGCCGTCCCAATCCACGGCATTGATCACCGGCAAGCTGCTGTGAGCGAGCGGGGCGTCCTTTTGAAGGAGCGGGGACAGGTCGGCGTAAATCGGCTGGTGGCGATCGTCGAAGCGGCCGGTGAACCGGTAATAGAAAATCCCACCTTCGCCCGTCACGATCAAATCGCAGGCGCGACCGTTGCTCGCAGGATAAGCGAGGGGTTTGGCCCCGGTGGTTGGATTTCTCAGCAGGACGCCATCCCGGCCCACAGCATGGCCGCGCTTCACGATTTCCTGGCCTGCGCCAATCGTAAGATAAGCCAAGTTTCCAAAACGTAACCCTTCGATGAATCCCGACGAGTCCTTGCCAAACTCAACCCGGGTCATCCGTCCGGATCCGCTGCGTGCCCAGACTTGTTCGCAGGACTCCCTGATCGCGTCGCTGCCAATTGGCTCGAAGCAGTGCTTCTCCTTGTTGTAACGAGCCAGCATGAAATCCTTTTTGACCGGCCATAGTCCGAGCACGTCACCGCGTTCGCCTTGAAAAACGACGCCGCTGGCGTCTTCACTGATCCCGGGTGGCGGCTGGACACGCACCGGCTCGCCGAACACGGGCACTCCGCCCTTGCGATTCAGATATCTGTAAAGGTAGACGCCTGGAAACCAACTGTCGCCGCGCAGGAAGAGATCGGGCGCGGCACCGCCGTAAACGAAGACCCGCCCCATCGGGCTGTCGCTGATGCCGGTGGAAGCCAGTGGGGCAATGCCATCGGGGGACCATGTCCGCAATGCCGCCGAGGCATCAGGGAAATGGTTTTCGCGGGCGCGTGCTGCGGGGGATGATGACAAGATCACCAGTGCCAACAGAATCAATCCTGGCAGCCATCGTTTCCGGCTGTTCTTCGCCATCGGGTTTTCGCTTGAATGCTTCATCATGGTTGCTGGTTTCATCATGGTTGCTGGTTTCAATTCTCTAATTCGCCTGACGGTCTCAAGGGGCTACGGACGGCGAATCTCATAATGGTGCAGTTTTTTGCCAGCCCAGCGCGATTGGGCTTTTGCGTTTCCGTCGGGTCCGAGAAGAGTCCATTCGTACGTGCCATCCTCGCGATGAACTTTTTCCCACACTCGTGAACCGTCCAGTCCCCAGAATGTTTCCGTGCCGGTTTTTTCTCCCGCCTGGTACTCCGCCTCCCAATTTTTCTGGCCGTTTTCGTAATACCAAGTCTCTTGTCCATGCAGCAGGTAACGACCATCCTCACCAATGCCCGCGCTCCAGGTCGCCTTGGTTTTGCCGTTGCGATATTTCTCGGTAAAATTGTTGACGCTTTTCAGCACCACACCCACCCGTTCAGGCATTGCTTTGTCCTGAGTATTGTCCGTTTCTAAAATCCACGCTTCATTCAACTCGTAATGAAGATCGGGATGATTGTGAGAGCTTACGACGTGAATGACTCCGTTTGGCGACTGACATGCGGTGACGTAGCTGACGATCTGCACCTTGGCCGGTTGTCCCTTTTCATTGAGAACATTCCCACCATGAAGTTTTCGGACGCGCCACGTTTTGCCTTTGTCCATGCTCAACGCGGCATACGCACCCGGCCCGGAATATCCGGGGGGCATTTGATCCGGGGTGAGTTTTTTGTAGATCGCCGGATCCATGTCCCCGGCGTAAAACAAATTCCCGCTCTGGAGCTTGATCAAGCTGGGGCGCCTTCCGCCACCCAAAGCCGGCAGCGTGGACTTCACAGCTTGGTAGGTCTTGCCGTAATCGCGGGAAATGTTCAACGGATGGAAGCCGTCAATCTCAACCTGTTTGCCGCCAAAAGCCAGGATGGTGTCGTCGTCAAGAATGATGAAAGAAGAATGCCGTCCCAGCGTTCGACCTCCGGTGTCATACCAGGTTCTTCCTTCGTCAGAGCTGGCGAACAGTTCGGAAGTGGTAGCGGGATTCGATCCGTCCACGGCGAGGAAGATGATACCTTTGGAATTGCGGAACGCACTGTTGATCGGTTGAGCGGAGAAGGGGCCGATTCGCGAGTTGAACAACGGAAACTGCACGGGCGTCCAGGTCGCGCCGTTGTCCGGGGAAGTGGTCCATTGGAATGGATAGCCCGCCTCCATTCGGGGACTGCCCCAAAACAGCCATATCCTGCCACGATCATTCCAGATGACCGGGCCTTCGTCGTCCGCGTCCACCATGTCCGGCCACGACGCCGGCATGTCCCAGTCGGTGGCTCCGTACCGCAGGCGCGTGGTCATGATCGAAACGCACGCGTCGCGTTCCCCGCCCATCATCGTGTTGTAGTAGGCCACCAAGAGGTCGCCATTGGGCAACGCCTGCAGGGCGGAATTATGATGTTCGCCGCCGTAACCGCGTTCGATTCCGAGTTTCCAAGCATCAACGAGCGGAGCTTTGCCGAAGTCCGGATAAAGAAGGCGTGTTCGATAATACGGCCTAGCCGGGTCCGGCCCTTCTGTGACTCCGTGCCTGGTTTGTTTCACGCATTGCTGCCAGAATGGCAACTGCGTCGGAGTCGGTTTCGTGCTTGGCATCTCGCCCAGAACCACGCGGAAGCCGATGCCGTGACGCCCCGGAATAATGCCGGCATCCTTGAACGAAGAATTCAACGCTTCGGACAGCGGCACGTTCCGGCCATCAAGTTGTTTGGTAATAAAGTCGCGCGGAGGCGGTCCAAAACTTGGCGGTGCTGCGGCTCGATTCGCCGAGCGGGCATAATAAGGCTGCCCCAGTTGCGTATAATCTAGGCAGTTGCCACGGACGATCTTGAACCAGCCGTCCTTCGGGCCGATCGGATCAACCTGCGCTGCCTCCGGATAAATCCCATGCCAGTCCCAACACCACTCGGCGACACCCGTATGCATGTTCTTTACGCCCCAACGGTTGGATGTCTCCGGCTCTGGTTTGGAATCGCCAGAGGAAAACACCGACTCCATTCCCGCGCGGCATACGTATTCCCACTCTGCTTCGGTGGGAAGTCGGTACGGTTTGCCTTCCTTCTTGCCGAGCCATTCGCAATAGGCCACTGCGTCGTGCCAACTGATGCCCGAGGCGTGCGGCGCGAATTTTTCATAACCGGGATAATCGGGGCGGAACTTCCGGAACTGATCAATGGTGATTTCAGTCTCCGAAATTTGAAAGCTCCGGGTGATGGTCACCGCATGGCGCGGCTGCTCGTTGAAAATGTCCGAACCAATCCTGCCCTTCCCTTGCACCGGACCTTTTCCAACCCGCTCAGATACCCAAACCGTCTCGATGAGGTTTCGATTATGATCGGCGGCGGTGTGCCAGAGCGCATCCGGCGGGACAACTCCCCGGTTGCCGCCAGGAAGGGTCCATTGGAAATGCAAAGCCCGCTCGTTCTTCCGATTAAATTCGAGAACAAAGCGGACTTTTTCGTCCTTGGTTAATTGCGCGACCCCTGAGCGAGTGTTGCCGTCAAAGACAATTTTATCGCCGATTTTCAGGCGGATGAAGTTGTCGTATTCCGCCTCGAATTTCACGCTCCCGGCGACCGGCGACGCGATGTATCCTTCGAGCCGATGAGTGTGAGTGTTGTCTCTCCATTTTTCCCCGCTCCAGTCGAAATCAATCCGGTCAAACGTTCCGAAATTCACCGGGTTGCCGTCATTGAAACTGACACCGATGAGCCCATGACGAAAACCATCCCATCCCGCCGCTGGAGGTAGTTTGGAGGTACGGTAATAACCCGGAAAAAAGCTGACCAATGCGCCTTCCGGCAGTGTTTCGTCTTCCAATCCCATCTGAAAGGTGCCCGGCTCAATACGGACAAATCTTATTCCCGAGGAGTTGGTGTAGATGTTTTCCGCGGCCATCGGTTGGGCCGTCGAAGAAAGCGTCAGGAGAATTGATACAACAATGGGACAAGATGTTTTCGTCATGGGGCTGGTTTGATTGTGATTAAACATTCGTGAGGTGGAATCAGTGGCTATTCGTTGAGGGGTCGGACTTCGAAGTGATCCAAGTCCACGCTGCCATTGCTCATCAGGATATGCGCTGCAGTACATTCGCTCAGCGGCGTCCCGAAATACACGCCGAACTTGGTCTGAGGCAACTCAGTGGTCGCCTCGGCACCACTGAGGCCATAATAAATGCGGATCCTCCTAGAAGTTTCATCGTAGTTGAACTTCAGCTTGGCCGAAGTCGGCAGCGTTGAATATTTCACTTCGTATTCAGGGCCTTCAGGGAAGCGAGGACGGCTTTCCTGGTCGATCATGGCAAAGTGAAGTCGGTCTTCCCTGACTTCGAAGACCAGTCGATGCGCTTGGGCATCATGCAGCCATATCGTAATGCCGGGCGAGGCGGTATCTCCGCGCGGGTTGTAACGAATATTCAGTAGCGAAAGGGTCATTTCAAATGAGCCGGCTCCAAGCAGTCGGTTCAGTCCTTGATAATGCGCCTTGGAAATGATCGTGAGCTGGCCTTTACCATTGAATCCGCCGGCATAACCTTTGTAGGGTGTCCAGCCCTCCGCATCGAATTTCTTCGGGCCGGTGAAAGTCTCGACCACTGGCTTAACTTTCACCGGTGGATATTTGAGCGGTGGCGGCGCGGGACGAAGCCGGAAGTCACCGTGCTCGCCGTGGGCCGCGAAAACCTGAGTGCGATGATTTCCAGCAACGGCAAGGTGGAACCGCTCGAGCCGCAAGTTTTCCGCGCGCCGTTCG